>DJTQ01000082.1 GCA_002439285.1 Paenibacillaceae bacterium UBA6304 | reverse complement strand
CCGTTAGGTCCCAAAAATCCGTACACCTGACCCGGAGGTATATCGAGCGTCAATTGATCAATCAGCGTCTTGGAGCCGATTTTTTTGCTGACCCCCTGTATCCGGACCACTGGTTCCTGCCTTACGGATTCCTGTCCCGCTGGTTTCTGTACCACGAACCCCTGTCCCGTTGGTTTCTGTACCACGGACTCCTGTCCCGTTGGTTCTTGCATCATGCCACCACTCTCCTAACCCTACACCCGCCCGTATCGGCGTTTTCCCTATTTTACCATAGGTGGATGAAGAGGACGAAACTATTGAGCTAGATAGGTCCGCAGGTCGGGAGTCGAAGCGGGGCTATTGAGCTAAGTAGATCATCCAGTGAGGAGACCGGACATAGCTATTGGGCTATATAGATCATCGAGTCAGGAGCCGGACGTAGCTATTGGGCTAAGTAGATCATCGATTTCTCGAGCAGTTCATAACTTCTGATTTTCCCACCCTTATCCTCAGGCTTTAGCATCCCTTTATCCACAAGGGAACGCAGCCAGTTACGGGAGGTTCTGAAATCGATTCCCAGCAAATCCGTTACATGTTTAGGACGAACCCGCCCTTCCAGACGCCAGGCCAAACGGAGAATTTCTTTTTCGATGACATGAAGAGTAACCATCGAGGCTTTTTGTATAAAATGGGGGCCGATCACTAATTGAAGAAGCATACGGCACATCTCTGGACGCTGCTGTACATCATCAAAAGAAAAATGAATCATTTTCCACCCGATCCCGGTTAAAAACGTATCCCGATTTAAAGAATAACTGAATCGCTCCCGATCCATCTCCCTCACATGGCTTTGAAACCCATCGCACTCGAGGCCAAACTTGCCGAACGGAGGCAGATATGCAAAATCCAAAAACTGCGATTTCCGATTCCAGTCGCTGATTTCGTACTCCGGGTGCAGATCCTCGAAGGAACCAAAAACCGGCCACCATACATTTTCCAGCAGCAATCTTTCCGCATAATTATGTCCTCGAAGCAGCCTCCCTTTGCGTTCTCCCGTTCTCCGGCTTAGATGTTCATTGATAAAGGAATCATGTGCCATCTCAAACGCAACCGTCACATCACTCACACCTTTCTTATAAAAAAATAACGCCCTCTCCCCAAAGGGAAAGGACGTTCTTCGTCTACTGAAAGTATATCACGCAAAATGAACTTATTCCAATATTTACAAAATAAACTTGTTGTGGCAGGCGCCCTTGGCTTCCCTTCACTCACTACATTTACTTCAACTACCTGTTACTCCAACTAATCGACTCACTTCACCTACTCTATTTACTATATATACTCTATTACTCTATTACTCTGACTTCTTCACTTACTCTACCCATTCCACTTGCTTACTCTACTCACTCCACTTACTCTTCCCACTTCACTTACTCTACACATTCCACTTACTCTACTCACTCCACTTAACTTACTCTACCCACTTCACTTACTCTACCCACTCCACTTACTCCACTTGCTCACCGACTAATGCCTATTGGATATTTCCAATGAGAATTATCCTAAATAGCTGATCGCATGGAGTTGATTGGATATTTCCAATTAACTTGGGTCAAATCGGCGAATTAAGGGCGATTTTTGAATTTCTTATTGGATATTTCCAATGAAAGTGTGAAAAAGTCGAATTTGTACCGATTCCCATTGGAAATATCCAATAAAAACAACCGAGGCCACGGAAAACCGCAACCTCGGTTGTATTGTTGCCCGCAACCGCCGTAGAGAAGGCGGTTGCGTTGCACCGCGGCTTGCCGCTGCGCGCCGCAGGTACGCTTGTTGCTCAGCGTATTGCCATAACACCGCGCATGCCGCCGCCGGGCGGGAAGCTATCATCGCCCTAATCGATGTTAGGGCGGATAGCCTCTAGTTGCCCGAGCGCGCCAGTTCGCGCGTGTTGGCTTCGAATGCGGCGAGAAGGGCGGCTTCGCCCTCAAGGCCGTCGTTCTCCACTTTGCGGATTTGCTCCAGCATCCGCTTGTAATCCTTCGGAATGACGCGGACGAATTTCGGCAGCAGCTCATTCCAGTTGTCCAGGACACGGCGTCCGACGCCGCTATCCGTGTATAGTGCATGGCGGCTGATCAGCGTGCGGAGCTGGTCGGCCTCGGCTGGATCTTCGACCCGCTCAAGCAGCACCATCTCCAGGTTGCAGCGGTTGACGAAGTCCCCTTGTAAGTCCAAGACATAGGCGATGCCCCCGGACATCCCGGCCGCGAAGTTGCGGCCCGTGCCGCCGAGAATGACGACGCGCCCGCCGGTCATGTACTCGCAGCCGTGGTCGCCCACGCCTTCTACCACGATGCTCGCGCCGGAATTCCGAACCGCGAACCGTTCGCCGGCGATGCCGCGAATGTAGGCCTCCCCGCCGGTCGCCCCGTAGAACGAGGTGTTCCCGACGATGACGTTCTCCTCGGCTACGAACGTCGCTGCAAGGGACGGCTTCACGATGATCTTGCCGCCCGACAAGCCTTTGCCGGTGTAGTCATTGGCATCGCCTTCCACCGTCAACGTCATGCCTTTTGGCACGAAAGCGCCAAAGCTTAGCCCGGCCGATCCCTCAAACCGAAACGTAATCGTGTCCTCCGGCAAACCGGCCGCGCCATAAATGCGCGTCACTTCACTGCCGAGGATCGTACCTGTCGCCCGGTTCACATTGCAGATCGGCAGCGCCGCTCCCACAGCTTCGCCACGCTCGAGCGCCGGAGCCGCCAGACCGAGGAGACGGCTGATATCCAGCGTCTCCTCCAAGCCATGGTTTTGCTGACGTGTGCAGAACCGGCTGCTGCCTTCGGGCACCTCAGGCATGTGTAACAGCGACGACAGATCGACGCCTTTTTTCTTCCAGTGACTAATCGCCTTGAACGTATCCAGGCAATCGGTGCGGCCGATCATTTCCTCCAAATTGCGGAAACCAAGCTCGGACATCCACTCGCGGAGATCTTCAGCCACAAAAGTCATGAAATTAACCACATGCTGCGGATCGCCCATGAAATTTTTGCGGAGCTCCGGATTTTGCGTCGCCACGCCGACCGGGCACGTGTCCAACTGGCATACCCGCATCATGATACAACCTACGGCGATGAGCGGTGCGGTGGAGAAGCCGTATTCCTCGGCGCCCAGCAGAGCCGCAACGGCCAAATCCCGGCCGGTGAGCATCTTGCCGTCCGTCTCCAGAACGACGCGGTCGCGCAAGTTGTTGAGCATCAGCGTTTGATGCGTCTCCGCTAACCCAAGCTCCCACGGCAGCCCTGCATGACGAATCGAGCTTTGCGGCGACGCCCCGGTTCCCCCATCATAGCCGCTGACGAGAATGACATCTGCACGGCCTTTAGCCACTCCGGCTGCAATCGTACCGACCCCCGCTTCGGATACCAGCTTCACGTTGATGCGGGCCCGCGGATTCGCGTTCTTGAGATCGAAGATCAATTCAGCCAAGTCCTCGATAGAATAGATATCATGATGCGGCGGCGGTGAGATCAGGCCCACACCCGGCGTAGAACCGCGCACCTCAGCAACCCACGGATAAACCTTCTTCCCTGGAAGCTGTCCGCCTTCGCCCGGTTTGGCCCCTTGAGCCATTTTGATTTGAATCTCATCGGCATTGACCAGATAGTGAGAAGTTACTCCAAATCGGCCGGATGCCACCTGTTTGATCGCACTGCGGCGCAGGTCCCCGTTCGCATCCGGTACATACCGGGCCGGATCTTCCCCACCTTCGCCGGTATTGCTCTTGCCGCCGATCCGATTCATTGCGATCGCTATCGTCTCATGCGCTTCCTTACTGATCGAGCCAAAGGACATGGCTCCCGTCTTGAACCGACGCATGATCGAGGATACCGACTCCACTTCGTTCAGCGGCACTTTGGGTCCGATAGGCTTCAAATCTAGCAGCGAACGAAGCGTCATTTGTTTATCGTTTTCCCCTTGAACAAGGGCGGTGAATTTTTTATAAATGCCATAATCTCCTGTGCGTACCGACTGCTGCAGCAAATGAACGGTTTGCGGATTGAACAGATGTTCTTCCCCATCGCTGCGCCATTGATATTCTCCGATCGAGTCCAGCACCTTATCGCTGCCGTCTTGATGGGAGAAAGCCCGAAAATGATGAGTCAGCGTTTCCTTGGCTACCTCTTCCAGGCCAATACCGCCGATCCGGGACGGTGTCCAGGTGAAGTAGCGGTCCACGAAATCTTCCCGAAGGCCGACAGCTTCAAAAATCTGCGCCCCCCGGTACGATTGAATCGTAGAGATACCCATTTTGGATAATGTTTTGATGACGCCCTTCGTAGCCGCCTTAATGAAATTGTAAATCGCTTTTTGGGGAGAAATCCCTTGAAGCATGCCCTGACTGATCATATCGTTCAAGGTCTCAAAAGCAAGATACGGGTTCACGGCGCTTACGCCGTACCCAAGCAGTAGCGCGAAATGATGCACTTCCCGCGGCTCCCCGGACTCCAGCAGGATGCTGACCTTCGTACGCGTCTCTTCGCGGATCAGATGATGATGCAGGGTGGATACGGCGAGCAGAGCCGGAATCGCTGCATTCTCGGCATCTACGCCGCGGTCCGACAAAATTAGAATATTATGGCCTTTGGCGATCACGCGGTCCGCCGCTTCGCAGAGCAAATCCAACGCCTGCCGCAGCCCCTCCGCACCCTGATCTGCCGGGAACAGAATCGGAATCGTCATCGCCTTAAAACCCGGACGACGGATATGACGTAGCTTGGCAAACTCCTCGTTCGATAAAATCGGGGATTCCAGCCGGATTTGACGGCAACTCTCCGGCTCCGGCAGCAGCAGATTCCGCTCCGGTCCGATCATCGTTGCTGTAGAGGTTACAAGTTCTTCCCGAATCGCATCAATCGGCGGGTTCGTCACCTGAGCAAACATCTGCTTGAAATAGTTGTAAAGCCGTTGCGGCTGATCCGACAATACCGCGAGCGGAGCATCGTATCCCATGGAGACGATGCCTTCCGCTCCGGTCAGCGCCATCGGTTCAAACACCTTACGCAAATCTTCAAAGCTGTATCCGAACGCCATCTGGCGTAACGTAATATTCCCGTGATGTTCCATCGGCAGCTCCGGAGCCTCCGGAAGATCCTCCAGAACTACCCTATGCTCATCCAACCATTCCCGATACGGATTCTCGTTGGCGATCGATGCTTTGATTTCCTCGTCGGAAATAATCCGTCCTTCCCGGGTATCAACAAGCAGCATGCGTCCGGGACGCAACCGGTCTTTATACAATATGTTCTCGGCTGGAATATCCAGGACGCCAACCTCGGAGGATAGCACGATCAGATCGTCCTTGGTTACGTAATACCGGGAAGGTCTCAGCCCATTCCGGTCCAGTATCGCTCCGATCTGGATGCCATCCGTGAAGCCCATGGCCGCCGGCCCGTCCCATGGCTCCATCAAAGAGCTATGGTATTCGTAGAATGCCCTTTTATCCTCACTCATTTCCGAGTGATTACTCCAAGGCTCCGGTACCATCATCATCGCTACATGCGGAAGCGAACGGCCGCTCAAGTACAAGAACTCAAACGTATTATCGAACATAGCCGTATCCGATCCATCCGGATTGATGACCGGTTTCACCTTCTCAAGATCGCTGCCAAAGGCTCCCGTTTCAAACATCGATTGGCGGGCATGCATCCAGTTCACGTTGCCGCGCAGCGTATTGATTTCGCCGTTGTGGATCATGAAGCGGTACGGATGGGCCCGTTCCCAGCTCGGAAACGTATTCGTACTGAAGCGGGAATGGACAAGCGCGATAGCCGATTCCAGGCTTTCATCCTTCAGGTCCAGATAAAACTGGCCGACCTGCTCCGTCGTAAGCATTCCTTTATATACGACTTTGCGGCAGGACAGGCTGGAAACGTAAAAAGCATCTCCTTCTTCCGCACCGCCATAACGGATAGCCAGTTCGGCACGGCGCCGGATTACGTATAGCTTTCTCTCAAACTCCAAATCGTCGACAAGATCTTCACTGCGGCCGATAAATACTTGCCGGACGAATGGCTTGGCTTCTCTTGCCGATTTACCGAGCATATCATCCCGGGTCGGGACGGTCCGAAAGCCAATCACCTTCTGTCCTTCTTCTTCCACAATTCGGGTCAATTCCGCTTCCTGTCGGCTACGAATATCCTCGTCATGCGGCAAAAACAGCATCCCTACCCCGTACTGCCCGGCTTCCGGAAGAGGGTATCCCAGCTTCTGTGCTTCCCCGGCAAAAAACCGGTGCGGAATTTGCAGTAAAATACCTGCGCCATCCCCGGAATTTGGTTCGCTTCCCTGTCCTCCGCGATGCTCCATATTAGTCAGCATCGTCAGTGCCTGGTCTACGATATTGTGAGAAGCCACCCCTTTGATATGAGCGACAAAGCCCATGCCGCAGGCATCCTTTTCAAAGGAAGGATCGTAGAGTCCCTGCTTTGGTGGTATAATCGTATGTTTCATATTCAGCGCAACCTTTCTATAAATAAAGTAAGTCACCTTATAAACGAAGGATTCATTTAGTATTT
>DJTQ01000089.1 GCA_002439285.1 Paenibacillaceae bacterium UBA6304 | reverse complement strand
ACATGTCGAACACATGATAGGTCGGTGTCAGAATCATCTTCTCGCCTTCCGTCAAAACGACGGCCTGAAGAACGTTCACGGTTTGCGCGATGTTCGCCATCCGGATCCGGCCGCTATGCTTATGGAAAATATGGAACGTCAAACCCGCCACCAACGCATCGCGGATACTGTTTTGCTGATACAAGAAGCCAGGGTTCGTTCCCGGTTCAACGTTATACCAGGTTCCCCATTCATCCACGATGAGCCCAACCCGGCCATCCGGATCGTGCTTATCCATAATCGTACTGTGGCGGGTGATCAACTCATCCATGTACAGCGCCTTTTTCAGGGTCGAAAACCAGGCCGCTTCGTCAAATCCCGTCGCCTCCCCTTTGTCGGCCCAGTCTCCGGTTGGAATCGTATAGTAATGGAGCGTAATGGAATCCATAAACCGCCCGGCCTCGCGCATTAACACTTCCATCCAGTTGTAATCGTCCGAATTCGGACCGCAAGCGATCCGGTGGATTTTATTGTCATCGTAATTCCGGACATAGGTTTGGAAACGGCGGTATAAATCAGCATAATATTCCGGACGCATGTTGCCGCCGCAGCCCCAGTTTTCGTTCCCCACGCCAAAGTAGGCCACTTTCCACGGTTCTTGGTGCCCGTTTTCGCCGCGTAGATTGGACATCGGGGATTTCCCGCCGAACGTCAGGTACTCCACCCACTCGGACATCTCCTGCACCGTGCCGCTGCCTACGTTTCCGTTAATGTAAGGCTCGCATTCCAATTGAGCGCACAGTTCCATAAATTCATGGGTTCCAAAATGATTATTCTCGACCACGCCGCCCCAATGGGTATTGACCATCTCTTTACGGGATTCCTTCGGGCCGATGCCGTCCTTCCAGTGGTATTCATCCGCAAAACATCCACCCGGCCAGCGGAGAACCGGTATTTTGATTTCCTTAAGCGCTTTCAATACATCGTTTCGAATCCCGTTCGTATTAGGAATTGGTGAATCTTCGCCCACCCAAATCCCCTCGTAAATACATCTCCCCAAGTGCTCGGAAAAATGTCCGTAAATGTTTCGATTAATTGTTCCTTGCCCGCGATCTGCGTTTAATACACCTTGCAGCGTCATTATGGAGTCACTCCTTAAGTTAATATATTTGTTAACTAATTTATATTAATATAAATATTATAGACAGCAATAGTTCGGTCAGTCAATCATTTTTTCATAAAAAAGAGCTAATATCACCCTATTGCTTGCAAAACGCCTAATATATAGTTAATATAATTATTAATCAAACTATGTATAAGGTGGAACCTTAATGAATCTGGATCTTACGGAAACTTCTCTTCCCGTATACGAGGCTCTGGCTAGCCCGGTACGCTTGCACATTCTTCGTTTGCTGGTGGAGCATCCCATGAATATCAAAGAATTGGCAAGCGCGACCGGTTTATCAAGCGCAATTATGACCATGCATGTCCGTAAGCTGTCCGAGGCCGGACTGATCGCAACGCAGATGATGCCGGGAAAAAGCGGTTTGCAAAAGGTTTGCTCTCTCGCCGTTACCGGCGCGGAGATTCAATTCCTGACAGAAGAGCCCTCCGGACGCAAGAGCCACCGGGTTGAAATTCCAGTCGGTCACTACTCCGATTTCCACATCGAGCCGACCTGCGGTCTGGCTACTACCGACAAAATCATCGGCAGCTTCGACGACCCGCGTTATTTCTGGGACCCGGAACGCATCGATGCCGCTGTACTATGGTTCGGCAAAGGGTTCATTGAATACAAGGCCCCGAACTATTTACTTTCGAGCGAACAGCCGACGGAACTGGTTCTGACGATGGAAATCGCCTCGGAAGCCCCGGCGACCAACAATAACTACCCTTCCGACATCACCTTCACGTTTAACGGAGTTACCGTCGGAATCTGGACCAGTCCCGGGGACTACGGAGACCGGCAGGGGAATTTCACACCGGACTGGTGGCCTCCTTATACGAACCAGTACGGACTTTTGAAACGGCTGCGCATTACGGATGAGGGTACGTTTATGGACGGTCTCAAATTATCGGACATCAAATTGCAGGACATCGACCTGAAGCGCAAAGAGTGGACATTCCGCCTATCCGTCGAAGACGACGCACTTCATATTGGGGGATTAACTCTGTTCGGAAAAGGCTTCGGAAACTATAACGATCATCTATCGCTGGAGCTGTTTTATATGGAAACCGCTTCGCCGCGATCGTAATTATGGCTTATTTGGGGGACCGGTTTGAAGCATCTTCAAGGATTCAGCCCGTGCAGCCTCTTGAAGTCCTCGGGGCTCATTCCGGTATATCGCTTAAACACTGCACAGAAATAACTGGAGTTCTCGTAACCGACCTGGTGGGCAATCTCGTATATCTTTTTGTTCCGTTCGCTGAACATCAATTTTTTGCTTAGGCTGATGCGCTCCTGGTTCACGTAATAGAGCGGCCTCATGTTCATCGTCTTCTGGAACAGCCTGCATAGGTATTGCGGCGATACCGAGGCTACTTCGGCAAGCTCCGCAAGCGGCAAGGGACGTTGCAAGTGTTGTGCGATATACCGGAGCACCGGCTTCATCCGTTCCATCTCCTCATTTCGGCCCGCCGGCTCGATGAGGAGTTTTTTTAGGTCGAGGAGCATGGAATAGAGCTGCTTGGAACATTCAACCTCAAAGCCCCCAGCCTCCTTCTCCCCCATCAAAAGCATCTCCTCAATCCCCTTTAAGAGAGCTTCCGAACGCAGCTTGCCAACCCCGGAACTATTGATTCCCGCATAGGCGAGCAACTGGCTTGCTTCCCTCCCGTGAAACGACACCCAGGCCATTTCCCATTGCGCGCTGACCGGCATGTAATGATGAGGGATGCCCGGAAACAGGAAGAATACGTCTCCCGGACCCACCAAGTATTCTTCGTCCCCCAGCACCAGTTTGCCCTGGCCGCCAAGAACCTGGTGCAATTGATAATCGGGAAATCCTGAGGGGCGGTCGGTTTCCGATTGATGCCGCCAATGCCCGACCGTCGTCATAAAGACGGGAAGTCCGGCAGCCTCGTCACTCCGGGAGAACAGAATTGCATCCTTCATCTACATCCCCTCCTTTAGTTTCATATTTTGATATGTAGCGCTAATATTCTTTATTTTATAAAGGGAGATCCAATCGTATAATGACAATATTATATCATTGAATAAGAAAGGTGCTTACCGATGCGCAAAAAACTGGTTTATACGCCTCCCGCTAACGGTTATCCCGAATGGAACAACAATCCGGACATTTTTCAGCTTGGCCGACTCCCGGCCCATGCTACGCTGATGCCCTTTGAGTCCGTATCGGATGCTCTTGCCGGTGACCGGGCTTCATCCCCTTTCTATCATTCCTTGAATGGGGTCTGGAAGTTTGCTTTTGCCGAAACGCCGGATCAGCGGATCAAGTCCTTCTATGAAGCCGATTATGATGCCAGCAGCTGGGCGGACATGCCGGTTCCCTCCCACTGGCAGTTCCAGGGGTATGATTATCCGCAGTATACGAATGTCCGTTATCCCTGGTCGGAATCGGAACCCGATTTGAAGCCGCCGTATGCACCTACGGTTTACAACCCCGTCGGTTCTTACATCCGTACGTTCACCGTTCCCCAAGCTTGGGATGGCAGGCCGGTCATTCTCAGTTTCCAAGGCGTTGAATCGGCCTTTTATGTGTGGGTCAACGGAGAACTAGCGGGATACAGTGAAGACACGTTTACCCCAGCCGAAATCGATATCACCCCTTATCTGATTGAGGGAGAGAACAAGCTGGCCGTTGAAGTGTACCGCTGGTGCGATGCGAGCTGGCTGGAGGACCAGGACTTCTGGCGGCTGAGCGGCATTTTCCGGGACGTCTATCTGTACTCCCCCTCCCCGGTTCATATCGCTGATTTCTTCGTCCGCAGCGAGCTGGATGCCGATTACCGGGATGCGGTATTGATGGTAGATGTAAAAATAGACGATGTCAGCGATGGAGCAAACAGTGAGGAGTTCACGGTCGAAGCCCAGCTTTTTGACGCAAGCGAACAAGCCGTTTTGGCAAATCCGCTATCCTTCGCGTCTTCCGTCCAGAGAGGAGAATGCCGTACGGCACAACTCTCGGCCACGATTCCGAATCCGTTGAAATGGAGTGCGGAAACGCCCCACCTGTACACACTGGTCCTGTCCCTGAAGGACACAACCGGCCGAGTATTTGAAGCCGTCAGTTGCAAGACCGGGTTCCGAAAATTCGAGCTGAAGGACGGCCTGATGAAGATCAACGGCAAGCGGATTCTGTTCAAGGGCGTGAACAGGCATGAATTTTCGCCTGATACCGGCCGCGCCATTGGCAGAGAGGACATGGTCCGGGATATCGAGCTGATGAAGGCGCACAATGTCAATGCAGTCCGAACATCTCACTATCCCAATCAGCCTCTTTGGTACGAGCTTTGCAACGAATATGGTCTTTATGTGATCGACGAGACCAACCTGGAGACCCACGGCACATGGCAATACGGGCAAAAAGAGCTGCACGAATACAATGTCCCGGGCAGCAGGCCCGAATGGCGCGACAACGTCCTCGACCGCTGCAACTCTATGCTTCAACGGGATAAGAACCATCCGTCCGTTATCATCTGGTCGCTGGGAAATGAAGCGTTCGGCGGCGATAACTTTATCGCCATGCATGACTTCCTGAAACAAGCCGATCCCACCCGGCTCGTCCACTATGAAGGCATCTTCCATTACAGAAAGTCGGAGGCCGCGAGCGACATGGAATCCACTATGTATGTGAAGCCGGCGGATGTTGAACGTTACGCGCAGAACGATCCGCAGAAGCCGTACATCCTTTGCGAGTACAGCCACGCGATGGGCAATTCCTGCGGTGGGCTCCATCTGTATTGGGATCTGTTCGACCGGTATGAGATCTTGCAAGGGGCGTTTATCTGGGATTGGGTTGACCAGGCGATCCTAACGACGACGCCGG
>DJTQ01000178.1 GCA_002439285.1 Paenibacillaceae bacterium UBA6304 | reverse complement strand
GGTTGTCCGCTCCGATAAGATGCTTGGCAAAATATTCGTGGCCTTTTCCGCTGTCGCCCAACAGATTCGACCGCCAGTTGAAGAAAACGCGAGGAAAATTGGCCGGATCGTTGGGGTGTTCAATCGCCCAATCCAATTCGCCTTCTTTCAGCATCCTTGCGACTTCTTTCTCCGCTTCTTGGTCATCCGTAAATCCTTTTTCCCGGACCTGCTTGGCTATGTCAAGGGAATTCTGGTTGAATTGCGGGAAAGACGGCAGCCAGCCCAATCTCGCGGCCATCGCATTCACATCCGCCGGATGCATTTTGTTGAACTTCCCGCCCCAAGGCGTCTGCTGCTCTTCATTTACTCTTGTTTCATACCGGAACTGCTCGGTAGCGAAATAAAAAAACGAAGTCCCGTTCTGCAGCCGTGGCGGTTTGATCCAGTCCCCGGCAAAGGCTACTTGTTGCCAGCCTTCTAGCGGCCGAACCTTCTCCTGCCCCACGTAATGGGCCCAGCCGCCCCCGTTCACACCCTGTGTTCCCGTCAGCAGAATGAGGTTCAGAATGGATCTGTAAATTTGGTCGCTGTGGTACCAATGATTCGTGCCGCCACCCATAGCGATCATCGACTTGCCGCCCGTGCGGGCCGCATTATCGGCAAATTCCCTCGCGACCTGGATGCAGTGCGATTTTTTCACACCCGTAATCGTTTCCTGCCAGGCTGGAGTATATGGCTTCAAATCGTCATAATCGACCGGATAATCCCCGGGCAGGTTACGCGGAACACCTACATGGGCCATCATGAGATCATACACGGTTGCTACCTTCAACGTTTGGCCTTCAGCATTCTGCAGGTACTTGACCGGCACCCCGCGCTGTACTACAGCCCCTTCTTCTTCCGCAAAATAAGGAAAGTCGACCAGGCTGAGCTCATCGGCTTCCTGGATAAATGTTAACTGTGGATCAATGAGGGTGCCGTCCGGCTTCTCCAGGTCCAGATTCCACTCGCTACCCTGATCCCAACGGAATCCCTGGCTGCCGTTCGGAACTTCCGGCGTACCTGTGGAGGCATCCCAAACCACGGTTTTCCATTCGGCCAACTCCTGGCTCCCATCCAGATCCGCAGCCCGCAGAAACCGACCTGAACGCAGGCTTCCGTCCTGTTCCTCCAAGATGACTAGGAATGGCAGGTCGGTAAATTTTTTAACATAGTCCGTGAAGTACGGGGTCTGCTGGTCCACATAAAATTCCTTCAGAATGACATGCGTCATCGCCATAGCGAGAGCCGCATCCGTCCCTACCCTCGCGGGCAGCCAAATATCGGCGAATTTTTCGTACTCGGCATAATCGGGGCTGACCCCGACCACCTTAGTCCCGTTATATCTGGCTTCGACCATGAAATGCGCGTCCGGAGATCGTGTTTGCGGGATGTTGGTTCCCCAAATGATAAAGTACTTCGTGTTGTACCAATCCCCGCTCTCCGGCACGTCGGTCTGTTCTCCCCATACCTGAGGCGAAGCGGGCGGAAGATCCGCATACCAATCGTAAAAACTAAGAATCGTTCCACCGATCAGGGACAAGAAGCGAGTCCCTGCCGCATAGCTGACCATCGACATCGCGGGAATCGGGCTAAAGCCCACTACCCGGTCAGGTCCGTATTTGCGAATCGTGTGAATCGTGGCTGCGGCGATCATCTGGCAGGCCGTATCCCAGTCCGCCCGCACAAATCCGCCTTTCCCCCTCGACGAGACATATCTCTCCCGCTTATTTGGATCGCTGACGATGTTCTCCCAGGCAATGACCGGATCTTGTGCGATCTCCATCTCCTGCTGCCACATTTCGTAAAGATCGCCGCGAATATAAGGATACTTCACCCGAATCGGGCTGTAGGTATACCAGGAGAAGCTTGCGCCGCGGGGGCAACCGCGGGGTTCATATTCCGGAAAATCCGCTCCGGTTGTCGGATAATCGGTCTTTTGCGTTTCCCAAGTAATAATGCCGTCCTTGACAAAGACGTTCCAGCTGCACGATCCGGTGCAGTTGACGCCATGCGTCGATCTCACGACCTTGTCATGCTGCCAGCGGCCGCGGTACAAGCCTTCCCAATCGCGAGTCCGCGGGCTCTCCTCGGTCCATCCGTCATTGATAGTCTCTCCGCGCGTTAGATACTTCAAAGTTTCGAACAACTTATTCTTTTTATCGCTCACAGTGACGCTCCTTTCCCGATTGAATTAGCCACCGGATTGAACCTCTCCCCCGTCAGCTTGAAGCTACCTTGACCGGCCTTTAGTTCTTCGACGAATATATCCCATTCCGCTGCATTGCAAGCCGCGATAATCAGGCGCTGAAGATCGTTCAGATCCTCATTCCGGCCGATTTGTTCGCGAACGCTGTCCGGCACCGGGCCGAATCGCATCTCCAATAATGCGAGCAAATCTTCCCGATCACTCTGGGCAAACAGTTCCATTTCCGCTTGATCCATTCCGGGTCACCTCTTCCGTAGGAAATTTCTATAAATTTGAACTCTCAGGATTCAGACTTCATCATCTTAAAATAATCCGCTATTAGCGTTTTCTTCATGAGTTCAGCCGCCTCACGGAAATGAGACAAGATTTCTTCGTCGCCGGAATCAATAGCTTCCCAGAGAAATTTCCGGCTGGAGAACTGCCCCAATTCCTCACCAAACCGCAAATTGACGGTCACGCCGAGCTCATCCGCGCATCCTCCCGCCTTAACATCATAGGGATGCAGATGCAATGCTTCGAGCTCACGTACCAGCAAGTTGTAGAGCCGGGGTTCCACAATCTGTAGAGGCCTGTCGGGCAGCATAGCGGCTAATGAATATCTGTCCTTAATGATGTTCATGATGCACCACTCCCTCGATTTCTTTTTCCAACATGTCCATCTCATCCCGGTTATGAAGCTGGTCGAGTACAATCAATGCTTGAAACCGGTAAAGAATCTCTTTCGTAACCTCTCCGCCAGCCAGCAGGTTCTTGATCTCTTGGACAAGCTCCCTCAGTAATTGATGATCCCTCGTCAATGAAATGATGACCGGATGGAGTTCCGGTTTCATATTTATAGCTTCAATATATAAACCCTCTTCCTCACTCAAAGCATGCTGAAGCGTGCGCGTTTCCCAATGTTCAACCGTAATGTAGGCAAGTTCCAGAGCCCCTTCGCGTTCGCCAAGCTCCAAGGCTCGTGCAAACAGCTCCGTTAGCTCTCTGGCTTCTTCAAGTGCCGCCTCGTGAATGGAAGAATGACTATCAACCTTTCTTAATGCCGGTCCTGACATGGTCGTTCACTTCCTCTCCCCTGGTTTTAGAGTTTGGTTGGGCAGGTTCTCTCCCTTGTCCTCCACATCTGCTCGAAGGAGGGAGTCGGCCTGCGATAAATCGCTAAAGATCGCAACATAGTGCTTGACGTTGTCCTGATCATCCTTAAGTGCAGTAACGGACAGCCATTCTCGATAAATATCCCCGTCCGCCCTTCGGTTCACGATCTCGCCCTGCCACTTCCCGGTCGTCTGCAGGGTGGACCAAAAAGAATCATAAAAGGCCTTATCGTGATAACCGGAGCTTAATAAGCTCGGAGTTTTACCGATAACCGCCTCCTTCGAATACCCCGTCACCCTTGTAAAGGCCGCATTCACGGTTTGAATGACGCCCTTCGTATCGGTGACCATCACGGCATCCGCCGTTGACCTGATAATGTCAACCGCAAACTCCAGCTTGTTATTGAAGAACACCCACAGAACAAGAATCAGGCTGGCAAGCGAGGCTTCCGACAAAGCCATAAAACCGATCGCATAATGACCTGTCCAATCAAACAGCAAGGTAAGAAGAAGCGGAGGAAAAAAGCCGCCCAGACCGCCGGCCGCAGATACGATCCCGCTGGCGATGCCGCCTTGTTTGGAGAAGTACAACGGTACGAGTTTGAATACCGCACCGTTCCCGATCCCTGCGCAGATGGCCACGACAAAACAGCCTGCTGTAAACAGCGGCATCGTCAAACCGAAGGACAACAGCACGCCAGCCAAAGTCAGTCCTGCAAACACAATCATGAGGACTTTAAACGGATTGGTTTTATCCGATAGCACCCCGCCTACAGGACGAAGCAATGTCGCCAGAGCAATAAATCCCGCCGTCCTCAGGCCGGCATCTACCTTGCTAAGTTCGAAATAGCTCACAAGGAAGCCGGGAAGATAAATCGTAAAGGCTACAAATGAGCCGAAGGTAATAAAATAGAAAATGCTGAAAAACCACAGTTTTTCGTTCCGGTACACCTGTTTGAATTGGTTGAGCCAGGAATTGTTAATCTTTTCTTCTTTCCGGTCGCCAAATAACAGATTCAGTACGGCAAATAGGATCAACAGTACCAAAAACCAGGTCACAGCCGCCTTCCATCCAACGGCATCGGCCAGGATTGGCGCTCCAAACGTCGATATGGCGGTACCAATATTACCTATACCGTATATCCCGTTGACCGTTCCCTGCTTTTCCTTGGGATAATATTTCGGCAGAGAAGTGACCCCGATCGAAAAAGTAGCTCCGCCAATCCCCAGAAGAAAGCCGCTGATAGCCAAATCCAGAAAGGAATCCGCCCTGCTTAAATAAAACACCGGCAGCAGGAGAAGGAAGAAACTGAGCGTGTTCATTATCCTGGACCCAAACCGGTTGGTCAGGAAGCCGGCAGGGATTCTCAGCAAGGAGCCTAAAATAACCGGAATTGCCGTGGTCCAGGCTCTTTCCCCTGAGCTTAGAGGAATATCTGTACTTATGTACGCAATCAACGAGGAGATCAATACCCAGGCCATAAAAGAAACAATCAAGCTTAAGGTTTGCAGAGGCAACTGTATTCTTTTAACCATCTAACTCCTCCTTTGGAGATCGTTTCTTCTATTACCATACCCAATCACCCAGTTTCCAACCATATTTCTCCTATATGGGGAAATCATGCATGGGGATATATCCCTATTTTTAGCAATCCGTTTATAAATATACTACTTCCGGCACCCTTTCGCGGATTTATGCCCTATGCCTTCTCACATATCATGAGTCCCCGTGAATATACTTTATTTACAACTACTCGCCGTTCAAGCAAGCCAATTGGGGAGGTGCTTATCATTGTCATCATTTGATCCGAACAAGGGAAATTTCGTGGTATCGAAAGAGGACTGGTCGCTGCACCGCAAAGGCTATCAGGATCAGCAGCGCCACCAGGAAAAGGTGCGGGAAGTCATTAAACAGAATCTTCCGGACCTTGTTACAGAAGAGAACATCATTATGTCGGACGGTAAACAGATTATTAAGGTACCCCTCCGCAATTTGGAGGAATACCGGTTTATTCATAATTTTCAGAAGCAAAAACATGTCGGCCAAGGGGATGGAGACAGCGAAGTCGGCGATGTGCTCGCGCAGGACAGTCCCAAGGAACCGGGCAAAGGCGGAAAAGCCGGGGATCAGGCGGGAACCGATTACGTGGAAGCGGAAATCAGCATAGAGGATCTGGAAGAAATGCTATTCGACGAATTGGAGCTTCCTTTTATCCAAGACAAGGACAAGGAAGAAATGGAGACCGTCTCCTTCCGGTTCAACGATATCCGCAAAAAAGGGCTGATGTCCAATATCGATAAAAAACGCACCATCCTGGAAAATCTCCGGCGTAATGCCACTACGGGCGTTCCGGGCATCCACGGCATTTCTCCGGATGATCTCCGCTACAAAACCTGGGAAGACGTGCAAATTCCGAAATCCAATGCGGTTATTATCGCCATGATGGATACGAGTGGCAGCATGGGGGCCTTCGAGAAGTACTGCGCCCGCAGCTTTTTCTTCTGGATGACGCGGTTCTTGCGGCGCCAATATGAGAAGGTGGAGATTGTATTTCTCGCCCACCATACAGAGGCCAAGGAGGTCAGCGAACAAGACTTCTTCACCCGCGGGGAAAGCGGAGGCACGATCTGCTCCTCCGTCTACCAAAAGGCGCTGGAAATTATAGATGAGCGTTACCCTCCCTCCAGCTACAACATCTATCCCTTTCACTTTTCAGACGGGGATAATCTCACTTCCGATAATGAGCGCTGCCTTCGATTGATCGGCGAACTGCTGAAGCGCAGCAATATGTTCGGCTACGGAGAAGTGAATCAATACAACCGGGGCAGCACGCTAATGTCGGCTTACCGGAATTTGAAGCAGGATCGGTTCCTGTACTATGTCATCAAGGAAAAAGGGGAAGTGTATAACGCTCTGAAACGGTTTTTTCATAAACGGGAAAAGGGGGCCCTGTCTTGACGAAAGAACTCTCTGATTTGGAATACGCCATCGCGGAAATTATGGAAATTGCCGACGGTTTCGGACTCGATTATTATCCGATGCGCTACGAAATCTGCCCGGCGGATATCATTTACACGTTCGGGGCCTACGGCATGCCTACCCGCTTTTCGCACTGGAGCTTCGGAAAAACCTTCAATAAAATGAAGATGCAGTACGATTTTGGTCTCAGCAAAATCTATGAGCTCGTCATTAATTCCAATCCCTGTTATGCATTCCTGCTCGAAGGCAATTCTCTGATTCAAAACAAGCTGATCGTTGCGCATGTGCTGGCTCACTGCGATTTCTTCAAGAACAATATGCGCTTTAGCAATACGAACCGAGACATGGTGGAGAGCATGTCTGCGACGGCAGAGCGGATCAGCAAATATGAACTGCTGTACGGTGCAGATACCGTCGAGTCGTTCATCGATTCCGTGCTGGGAATCCAGGAGCATGTCGATCCGCAGTTAATTAAGCCGATGCGGTACGATAAGCGGAGACAGACGGAGGAGAAACTCCGGCGGGCGAAGGAGGCGCGGAACCGCCGGGGTAAGCCAGGGGATGGAATCTACGACGATTTGTGGGCCTTGGATGAGGCGGATGCGGTGGGCTCCGTGGACGCGGCAGGAACGGCTGCGAAAACCGATGCTCCGGGTATCTTCCCTCCGGAACCGGAAAAGGATGTCGTCTGGTTCATCCAGGAATACTCCGAAACGCTGGAAGACTGGCAGCGGGATATCATGAGCATGCTGCGCGAGGAAATGCTGTATTTCTGGCCGCAGATGGAGACGAAGATCATGAATGAAGGCTGGGCTTCCTATTGGCATCAGCGGATTCTCCGCGAGCTGGATTTGACGAGCGACGAAACGATCGAATTCGCCAAGCTGAACGCCTCCGTCGTTCAGCCCTCGCAGCACAGTCTGAATCCGTATTATCTCGGACTCAAGATCTTCGAGGATATCGAGCGGCGCTGGGATCATCCAACGGACGAGGAAATGAAGAGATTCGGCAGGGAACCCGGCAAGGGCAGGGAGAAAATATTCGAGGTGCGCGAGCTCGACTCCGATCTCTCGTTCCTTCGCAGCTATCTATCGAAAGAACTGGTGCGCGACCTGGACTTGTATATTTTCGAGAAGCAGGGTCCGGAGTGGAAAATCACCGACAAATCCTGGGAGCACATCCGCGACCAATTAGTCGCCTCCCGCGTCAATGGCGGCTCGCCCTATATCGTCGTCAAAGACGGCGACTATCAACGAAACGGGGAGCTGCTGCTGAGACATCAATATGAAGGGATCGAGCTGGATCTGAAATACTTGGAGCGGACGTTACCCTACGTGTTCCGTCTCTGGGGCAGAACGGTCCACCTGGAGACCGTCGTGGAGGAAAAAATCGCTCTATTCAGCTATGACGGGGAAAAGCATTACCGGAAGATCCTTTAGCTTATTATTTTTGGAGGCATTCGTGTAATGTCCCTCCGTTAAAATGGGCATGGATGGGCCAGGGCCGGGTAACTTGGAATAATACACTACCGATAATAAAGGAAAGAAGCAGGCGATCCGCAAAATGGATGCGGAAAGCCTGCTTTTTTATGAGATGTATTGTTCAAGCCGCTAGCCTGTCCTGTCCTTTCTATATAAACACGAGAAACGGACAGGAATCTCGTGATGCCAATAAATTTAACTGGAAAACCTACAGTTATTTTTACGGGCAAAGCACTCTCAACCCAATTAGATGGAAAACCTCCAGCTAAATTCACCATTTTCGGCGACAACGACCCATCCAGGCGATATTAACTGGAGGTTTTCCAGTTAATTCAACATAAACAGGGGATTCCTGAAAATTAGCTGGAGGAATTCCAGTTATTTTCGCTCCCGGGCAGAATTTACTTGTTAGTTCGCACCCGTTCAGCATACATTTGTTATTCCCCCACCCAGCCAGCATTCGCTAATTATCACATCAGAACAGTTCACTCAAAACTCTTTCTACTTATCCTATTATCAACTCATCTACTTACACTGCCAAGTAACCAATCTATTCTCATATCTACTTATATTACAAAGTAACCAACCTGCCCACTCGTTTGCCCGCGCTGTACGAACTACGGCCATAGTTTCTCGAACTCGCCATCTCACGATCAGGAACTTGTTCTACATTCCAGACTGTTGTTTCGCATTCCAGACTGTTGTTTCGCATCCTATACTCTTGTTCGCATTTCGACTCTTGATCCGCCTTTCAGGCTCTTGCTCTGACCCCCCACGCTCACTTCAGCTTCCCGTTCTTCACCCATTCCGCAACGGAAACGGTGCGTTTAGCCTGGAAGAACACGCCGTCGCGCAGATTCTCCTGAATCTTGCCGTCCTGGCCCACGGTGGCGCTCATGCCATAGGGATTCCCGCCGGAAGCGAAGGTAACCGGGTCCGTATAACCCGGAGCGGCCACGATCGCGCCCCAGTGGTACATCGTCGTATACAGCGACAGGATGGTCGCCTCTTGTCCGCCATGCGGATTGCTCGCGCTGGACATGGCGCTGACTACTTTGTTGGCCAGCTTCCCTTGGGCCCAAAGACCGCCGGTCATGTCCAGGAACTGCTTCATTTGGGAAGGGACATTGCCGAACCGGGTCGGCACACTGAAAATGATTCCGTCTGCCCAAACCAGATCATCCAGGGTGGCAACCGGAACATCTTGAGTAGCTTCCACATGAGCCTTCCAAGCCGGATTAGAGTTGATGGCGTCTTGCGGAGCCAATTCTTCGACTTTTAACAATTTCACCTCAGCCCCGGCCGCCTTTGCCCCCTCTGCAGCCCAACTGGCCAATTGGTGATTCGTCCCTGTGGAACTGTAATATATAACCGCCAAATTTATATTCGCCATGAATTGAATTTCCTCCTCAGGTATTTCGATGTTATTCATCATAATTTAACCAATTTCTACACCCATGATTCTATTTAAACCACAAATAATTAGGCCCAACGACAAAATACGTCATCAGGCCTAATCGTTATCTGCTTGAATTATAGGTTAATGGTTCACAGTTAACGGTTAAGTAAGCTTCCCACATATCGAAGCAATTCATTGGCACAGACCGGACAATATCCATGCTCGTCGATTAGCCGCTTACTGACCTCGTTAATGCGTTTCAACTGGTTTTCATCCGGCGTTTTGGTGGACGTGGTGATCTTCACGATGTCCTTGAGATCGGCGAACAGCTTCTTTTCGATTGCCTCGCGCAGCCGGTCATGATGGTTATACTCGAACTTTCTGCCTTTGCGGGAATAAGCGGAGATCCTAATCAAAATTTCCTCGCGGAAAGCCTTTTTCGCATTCTCCGATATGCCGATCTGCTCTTCGATCGAACGCATCAGCCGCTCATCCGGATCCATCTCCTCATCGGTCAGAGGATCGCGGATTTTGGTCCAATTACAGAATGCCTCGATGTTATCGAGATAATTTTCGAACAACGTTCTTGCCGACTCTTCAAAAGAATACACAAACGCCTTTTGCACTTCTTTCTTCGCTAGTTCATCATATTCTTTGCGGGCGATGCCGATGAAATTGAGGTAGCGTTCTCGCTCCTCTTTCGTGATTGAGGCGTGCTGGTCCAGACCGTCCTTGATCGCACGTAGGATATCCAGCGCCCCCATGCAATGCAGATCCTGCTTAATCAGTGCGCTGGAAATGCGGTTGATGACATACCTCGGATCCACACCTGACATGCCTTCTTCCAAATATTCGTTCTGCAGTTCCTTCAAATCCGCATCTTTATATCCTTCGACTTCCTCGCCATCGTATAGGCGCATCTTTTTCACAAGATCGACGCCCTGCTTCTTCGTCTCTTTTAGCCGGGTCAGGATAGAAAAAATAGCCGCAGAACGGAGCGCATGCGGAGCAATGTGCACGTGACTCATATCGCTCTGTCCGATCAGCTTGGCGTAAATTTTCTCTTCCTGGGATACCTTGAGATTGTATGGAATCGGCATAACAATCATCCGTGACTGTAAGGCCTCATTTTTTTTGTTGGCAATAAACGCTTTGTACTCCGATTCATTCGTATGAGCAATGATGAGCTCATCCGCGCTAATAAGCGCAAATCTCCCCGCTTTAAAGTTGCCTTCCTGGGTCAGGGACAGCAAATTCCAAAGAAACTTCTCGTCGCACTTCAACATCTCCTGAAATTCCATCAAGCCGCGGTTGGCTTTGTTAAGCTCGCCATCAAACCGGTAAGCCCTTGGGTCCGATTCCGAACCATACTCCGTAATGGTAGAAAAATCAATGCTCCCCGTCAGATCGGCAATATCCTGGGATTTCGGATCGGACGGACTGAACGTGCCGATGCCGATTCGCCCATCTTCCGATAACAACACCCGCTCCACCTCAACCTGCTCGATGTCTCCGTCATATTCCGTCTTTAATCTCATCTGACAAACCGGGCAAAGATTGCCTTCAATCCGCACACCAAGCGCCTTTTCGACCTCAGGCCGCAGTTCATGAGGCACTAAATGAAGCGGGTCCTCATGCATCGGGCAGCCGGCTATGGCATAAACGGCCCCTTTGTCGGTACGCGAAAACTTCTCCAACCCCCGCTTCAACAGCGTTACAAGCGTAGATTTTCCGCCGCTGACCGGTCCCATCAGCAGCAGGATTCGCTTTCGGACATCCAGCCGACGAGCCGCCGAATGAAAATATTCCTCCACCAGCTTTTCCACCGCACGATCGAGTCCGAAAATTTCCTGTTCAAAAAACTTATACCTTTTTCGTCCGTTCACTTCCTCCACGCCGTAAGACTCGATCATTTCATATACCCGGGCATGGGC
The DNA here is from genome assembly GCA_002439285.1 of Paenibacillaceae bacterium UBA6304. Lineage (GTDB taxonomy): Bacteria > Bacillota > Bacilli > Paenibacillales > Paenibacillaceae > Fontibacillus. Next base: position 1,393 of record DJTQ01000178.1, on the reverse strand, counting down.
CGTCATTGCAGGCGCAGGGTCTGTGGCGAGGAGCTCGATATATTGCTTGAATGTGCCGTTCCAAACAAGCGAATCGCTCTCTGCCCGGTATGCCGCTATACGTTCAAAAATATCCATATTCGGTCCCTCCTGTACTCCGCTTGGTGTGTTCCGATTCCCCCGTTGGTGATCCTGACTGAAACGCTGGACTCATGCCTTGCTCTTTGTCCCATCGGCTCTTTACACCGGATGTCTACATCGCGTTAAATCACTGCGTTTTTTTTGGAAAAAGTGTATTACATACCTATGCGGAGGGAGCTGATAAGTTGACCGTCGGATATGATATAATTTTTCGGTAAGCTAATTTGATGAAAAGGAAGATCGGGATGGCAGTACAGCATGAGACGGAATTGTATGCGCCGCTCAAGGCGTTTTTTGAGGAACGGGGATACTCGATCAAAAGCGAGGTTCGGCACTGCGACTTGGTTGGCATCATGCCGAACAGCGAGCAGCCGCTTATTGTGGAAATGAAAAAGACATTCAACCTCCACCTGTTGCTGCAGGGGCTGGAAAGGCAAAAGCTAAGCAGTGAAGTCTATCTTGCCGTGGAACGCAATCGGGCCAAACGCGGCGCCCACAACCAGCGCTGGAACGAAATTACGATCCTCTGCCGCAGATTGGGGCTCGGCCTGATTACCGTGACCCGGTACAAAACGAAACCGCCCTTTGTGGAAATTCTCTGTTCTCCGGGCGACAAAGTGATTGTGCCCTCTCCTAAAGTGATTAAGGCACGGGCCTCCAAGCTGCTGTACGAATTCAATGAACGAAGCGGAGATTACAATGTCGGCGGCAGCAACGGAACGAAGCTGGTTACCGCCTACCGTGAAAAGGTGCTTCGCGTCGCCATCGCCCTTCAGGCAGGAGGCGAGATGGCTCCGCGCGAAATTCGTGACCGGAGCGGTATCGGCAACGCCGCCGCAATTCTCCAGAAGAACTATTACGGCTGGTTCCTACGGGTTGCCCGGGGCCGCTATGCCCTGACCCCGGAGGGAAAGAAAGGGATTCAGCTCTATCAAGATGTGATTGACGGTTGGTATCTGACAGCCGCAACGATGGATGACATGGAATAAGGAGACTCTGAAATGAGGAAGATGGCCTATTTTTATGACTCTAAACGCGCGGTAAATTCCGACAGAGCCTCGGCAATCCGGCCCATCCCCGCACGAATCTCCGCCTCTCCATGTCCCGCATAATGGATAGTGATAACCCCTGAATCCCTGACCAGCTGTACGCCTGTGTTCTCACTGTCCTTAACCTCTTCAAAGAACGAACCTGGCCAGAATGCCGCTCCTTTAAGCAGTGAAGCCTTAAGCAGGACTTCGGCATCTAAACCGGGAGGAAGGTCGACCGAGAC
>DJTQ01000179.1 GCA_002439285.1 Paenibacillaceae bacterium UBA6304 | reverse complement strand
TCCACAACCCGACAATACCGTAAGCACCATAGTAGCCGCCAGCACCAGGCCGGCCCATTTCATTTTTTTCAATTCATTATCTCCTCTCTTTCTTTCCTCATATGATAAGTTGAAGTACTCCTCTAAAACGGGAGCACTGATTGTTTCTTCTGGCCTTTCCCTCTATTTAACGCAAATTGGGCCAGGAAAATCAAGGTAACACTCACGACGATCAAAATCGTACATAACGCGTTAATTTCCGGGGAAATACCCCGTTTGACTTGTCCGTAAATGTAGATCGGCAGCGTCGTCGAGCTTGGACCGCTGACGAAGAAGCTCACCATGAAATCATCGAGCGACATGGTGAATGCAATGATCGCTCCTGAAATAATTCCCGGCATAATCTGCGGCAGAGTGACATAGCGGAAGGTCTGCCAAGCATCGGCTCCAAGATCCTGAGCCGCTTCTTCCAACTGGCCCTTCATGCCGGTCAATCTCGTTGTCACGATCACATACACATATGAAATACTGAATGTGATATGTGCGATGATAATCGTGAATTTTCCAGGCGGGATATGAAATTGAGTAAACAGCACCAACAGGGACAAGCCCATAATAATATCCGGTATAATAATCGGCAGATAAAGCAACCCGCCTATGCCGGCTCTACTCTTGCGCCCGACCTTGCGGATGGCGATTGCAGCGATCGTTCCCAACAGCGTGGAGACCACGGTGGAGACCAGTGCAATGATTAGCGTATTGCTAAGCGCCTCCATGACACGACGGTTGTTGAACAAGGAGACATACCATTCAAAAGTAAATCCGCTCCAGTCCGCGGCAAGCCGGGAACTGTTGAACGAATACGCGATGATAAAAGCGATCGGCAAATAAATAAAGATCATGACCAGCAGGGAATGGATCCCGAGTAGCGGGTGATTCTTGCTCTTCATCAGCGTCCCTCCTTTGCAGTCATGTGTTTGGAAGTCATAGCTTTATTGAAGAGGGCGATCAAAATCAGTGAAGTGATCACGAAAATGACCGACAACGCCGAGCCGAACGGCCAATTGCGCGCCCCAAGAAACTGGCTTTGAATAATGTTGCTGATCATCGCCGATTTGGCTCCGCCGAGAATGTCCGTGACTACAAACATTCCGGTGGTAGATACATAAACCAGTACGGAGCCCGTCATGATTCCGGATTTCGTTTGCGGCAGCGTAATATGCCAGAACGATTTCCAACCGGTCGCTCCCAGATCGCTGGCAGCCTCAAGAAGCTTCTTATCCATTTGTTCCAGCGCTACGTAAATCGTAAGCACCATGAACGGAATGAAGGTGTACACCATGCCAAGCAGCACGGCTCCCTTCGTGTAGAGCATTTGTAGCGGCTCCTGAATAAAGCCCAAATCGATTAAGAGATTGTTGACTACGCCTTGGGTCCGTAGTAAAAGCACCCAAGCATAGGTGCGGATTAGAAAATTGATCCAAAACGGGATCGTGATCATCGCGAGTCCCCAGGTTTGCATTTTCGGACCGGCATTTGCAATATAGTAAGCCAACGGATAACTGAGCAGCAAACATAAAGCCGTAGTTAATATAGACAGAACAATCGTGTCCCAATAAATGCCTAAATACAGCGGATCGAAAAACGTAGCGTAAGCGTCCAGATTAAAATGAAACACCACGTTGCCGAGATCGTCCCGGCTCATAAAAGAAATCCCTACCACGATCAGCATCGGCACGACCAGGAACAGACTCAGCCACAGGAGGACCGGCAGGAGGCCCATGCTAGATTTCTTCATGATCCGATAACCACCTCATCCTCCGCATTCCAATTCACGCCGACTCTCTCTCCTACTTGCCAAGGGCGTTCATCGGTAAAATCAAATACGATGGACACCGTCATCGGCTCATCCTCAAGTTGAACGATCAGTTTATGGATGCTTCCCAAATACAGGACATCCAGTACTTCTCCGATCCGCTTGGCTCCATCCTCCGTACGGACAGCCTTCAGCTTTTCCGGACGCACAGCAAACAACCGCCCATCCTGTGAGAAGATATTATTCTCTCCCACGAATGTAGCGGAGAACAGAGTGGTCGGCGCGGCGTAAATTTCCCGCGGTGTACCGATTTGCTCCACCTTACCGCTATTCATAATTACAATCCGGTCAGACAGCATCATCGCTTCTTCTTGATCATGCGTAACGTATACAAATGTAATACCTAAGCTACGCTGCAGATGCTTCAGCTCCGACTGCAGATTCTTCCGTAGCTGCAAGTCGAGCGCGCCGAGCGGCTCATCCAACAGCAGCACCTTCGGCTTGTTTGCAATCGCGCGTGCGATCGCCACCCGCTGCTGTTGTCCTCCGGAAAGCTGGTGCGGATAACGCTTGACCAGCGGTGTCAGTTGGGTCATCGCTACCGCTTCCTGAATGCGTTCCTGTTGCTCTTTGGCCGGCAGCTTCTTCATCTTCAGTCCGAAGGCGATATTGTCCTCTACCGTCATATGCGGAAACAACGCATAGTGCTGAAAGACCAGGTTCAAATCCCGGCGATTCGGTGGCAGGCTCGTCAGATCGGCGCCATCCAATAAGATTTTCCCCTTAGACGGATGCTCAAATCCGGCAATCATACGCAGAATCGTCGTCTTGCCGCAGCCGCTTGGGCCCAGCAAGGTCAGGAATTCCCCTTCCTTAATGGTGAGCGAAAGCGGATGCACAACGACTTGTCCAGCAAAGTGTTTTTCAACCCCGGACAATTCAATCATTTATGCAGCAACTCCTTCATAGGTTGTTGGTTAAATGTTAACTTTAAGAAAAAAAAAGCCATATCCATTGGTATGGCTTTATCAGGTCTATCGATTCATTTTTTGCATATTCACTATACCTTGTTTTGGCGCGGGTTACAACACTTTTCTAGGGGTGGTGCCGGATGGAGGGGCAATTCCGATGCTGCCCGGCAAGAAAAGGGCTTCCGCCCGATGGCGAAAGCCCCCTGTCTTGAAATCTATTGCCGACTTGTTACAATTCGGTTAAGTCCGGTAATGGAGTTGCGATGCGACAAAGTCACTCCTTACAGTTCCCTCCAATTTATAGTAACTTCGATGTATCCATCCGCATCTCTCTCCGAGCCACTGCTGATCATGGAGCTTTCCGTAGTGCTGTCCCCCACCAGCGAAACGCTGGAATCCGTAGATGCATTTAATACATCCGAGTAATTACGCTTCTTCAGGTAATCCGAATACAGCTCATTCAGTTTTTTCACGTCTTCTTTGGTTTTATAAATCAACAGTACGGATTTCTTACCGCCGGAACTGGCGTCATCCAGGTGAGTTGTCTTGAAGTCTGCCGGAAGTGGAAAATCGGAAGGAAGATTCTGTGGTCTCTTTGAAGAAGTACCCGAACTGGCCGGCGGTTCAGTCTGCGTCGGAGGAGGCGTCACTACCGGGGAGGTGGAAGCACCACGCTCGCCGCCGATGCGGACTTTGTTACTGGCGACGTCAAATTCAACAGGAACCTGCAGCGCTTCTGATATAGCTCGCACAGGCAAATAAGTCGTGTTGTTATAAGTAATTGGAGCAAGTGCCTTGCCTTTGCTGTCCAACGGCTTAAAATCTTTGTCGTTTACAACGATGCCAAGGCCGGAATTAAGATAAGCTTTGATCTCCTGTAAGTTACTTCCCGCATACACGCCGGCGGCCCCTGTCGTTAGCATTCCGATGACGGCAAGGCCCGCCACCCACTTCCTTTTGACCATTACTCTGCTCATCTCCTGTCATTTGGCAAATTATAAGAGAACATGAATTCCTAAAGATAGTATCAGGCCCCTAAATCCACCTCAAGGGGCTTTATCCTCATTCGAATAGTTCTTTATAACCTAAATTCCGAAAAAAGGAGACACCTCGTATGAGAAGGTACATTATCAGGGGCGCATAATCATTCTGATCAAACCCGCATCTTCTGAAGCCGTAAAGAGAAACGGCTGATTCTTCCGGTTAAACAGCAAGACCAGGGGCCGCTGCCCAGGCTCAAAAATGACAATGGCCTCCTGAATCCTATCATCAAACCACTCGTTATGGACGCGTGTATGTATTGGAATCTTCATTAATGTTCCTTTAGGAAAATCCAGATTGCTGCGTCCGTTCAGACTCATGTCGGCTAAGATTAACTTCATCTTCTCACGGAGATCATGATCGAACTCTACTCTTTTTATTAGTACATTCCTATCCAGGTCCACAACTTCAATAAACCCGTTTGGTGGGGACGGTTCATCCTTAGCAGCAACATTAGCAGCTTGGCTGTAACAGCCTAACATTAGGGCGATACTCAACATTCCAGCCATCCATTTACTCCGCAACCGTCCCATCGTATTCCTCCACTTCAAATTCCGTGCGATCCATGCCGATAATCCATTTAAATCCCGAGCGACTGTAATAGTATGAATAGAATGGAATAAAAGATACAACGAAGACACCGGATAAACAAAAAAGCCGAGTCCCGACAGTTAGTGTAAACTGCCAGAGCCCGGCTTTCGTCTCCGTTTATTTCATTTCAAAAATAACGCTCAGCGTTGTCTTCAATGTCACTTCGCCCGGCTCCACGGCAGTGCTGGCCGCCGAATCCGCAGTGGCTTTCATCTCAAGAGCTTCCCTTTGCATGTAAACCGGAGTTTCACCTCCGCCCGATTGCGTTACGCTCACTACGACACCGAGGCTACGGCCGGCCGATTTGGCGATCGCTTCCGCTTTCAGCTTAGCGTTGTTCATTGCCTTCTCGATTACTTGCGCCTCATATTGATCCGGATTCTCGGCACTGAACCGGATATTATCGATCCGGTTGGCTCCGGCTTGCGAAACAGCGTCCAGCAGTTGGCCGATCTTCGCTAAGTCGCGATAAGTCACGTTTAATGTATGCTGTGCGGTGTACCCTTTTACTTTTTGGCCTTCTTTTTCGGTATAGGTATAGTTTGGCTGTACATAAAATTGGCCGGTTTGAATGTCCTTGGCATCAATCTTCCAAGTATCCTTCAACAGCGTATTGATCTTGGCGATCTTCGCGGCATTCGTGCTTTGAGCTTCCTTCGCCGTATCGGCCTGTGTCTCTACCCCAAGCGAAAGATAAGCCACATCCGGTTTGGCTGAAATTTCACCGCTCCCCACTACGCTAATGATATTCTTCTGAATTTCGCTATCGGCATAAACAGCCTGAGAGGAATTAACCGCCCCGCTCAGAAACGTCCCACCTACGAGCATTGTTCCTACTATCAATACTGCACCTACTGGTTTTATCCAAGGTTTCATAAATTGACCCTCCATTTATTGGTGATTTTAACTACTAAACGCAGTGCAAGATCAAATGTTGCAGGACAAACCACAAAACTTCATAAATTATTTTACGCTGAAAAAAGTGAACCGAGGTTCCGCTACCCATTATGGTTGATCGTTTGGCCCTGCAACAAAATTAACTGGAAAACCTACAGCTATTGTGCGCTCTGGACCGTGATTGAATGTAACTAACTGGAAAAACTACAGCTAATATTCCCCATTCACTCTCTTTGAGTAATAACAGCCCTAATTAGCTGGAGGATTTCCAGTTATTTGTGCTGTTGTGGTCAATTACCCCAAATTAACTGGAGAAAATCCAGGTAATTGGCCCGACCCGACCCGGCCCAACCCCTCCGCCCCCGCGGACCGGACCTCACCGTCTCCTCGAACATACACAACAAAAAGAGGATGAACCCGCTCGTATGAACGAATACATCCCCTTCGACTTCGCACAAAAAACCGGACTTAACCAGAAATTACTGGTTCTCCAATTCCTCTTTGCTTACCAAATTGATTAAAGCGTTTGCAGCCTGCTCGGCGTCCGCACCCTCCGCGCTGATGTAAATCTCGGTGCCGGTGCTGATGGCAAGGCTCATGATTCCCATGATACTTTTAGCATTCACTTTTTTATCGTCTTTCTCAACGAAAATTTCGGACGAGTATTTATTCGCTTCCTGAACGAAAAGCGCCGCCGGCCGGGCGTGAAGACCCGTTTTCAGACGAACGGTTACCGGGTTTTTGATCATCAAACCTTACCCCCTAATACAAATTCGATCACGTGTTCAACCATGTGAACAATAATAATTTTATATCATTATATCATACACAGCCTGCGTCACACTAGCAAAACAACTTTAGCTCCCGCGAATTTTTTCCGCCAGCTCATCGATCTTACGCAACCGGTGATTAACACCCGATTTGCTTACCGTACCTTTCAGCAGCTCGCCGACTTCCTTAAGGTTCATATCGGGATGAGCAAGGCGCACCTCCGCAACCTCCCGCAACTTGTCGGGCAGGTTCTCCAGGCCCAGTTCCTTTTGCAGCAGCTTGATGTTGTCGATTTGCCGTACCGCCGCGCCGATCGTCTTATTTAAGTTAGCCGTTTCGCAATTGACGATCCGGTTGACGGAGTTGCGCATATCGCGCATAATCCGCACGTCCTCAAATTTGAACAACGCCTGATGCGCACCGATAATGTTCAGCAGCTCGATGATTTTCTCGCCTTCCTTGATGTAAAAAATAAAGCCCTTTTTGCGTTCAATGCAGCGTGCGTTCAAATGGAACTCATTGGCGAGATCCACAAGCGCCTGGCAGTGCTCTTCATACATGGAGGAGATCTCCAGATGATAGGAAGAGCCCTCCGGATTGTTGACCGAGCCTCCCGCCAGAAAGGCTCCGCGCAGGTAAGCCCGCTTACAACAGTTTTTCCGTGTAAGGTCGGGATTAATCCCGGACGTGAAAATAAATCCCTCCGAGACAATCCGGAGTTCTGACAGAACTTCCTGGACCCGGCCCGGAATCCGTACGATGTAAACATTATTCTTCTTGAGACGCATTTTCTTACGCACAAGAAGCTCGGTATGAATCTGAAAATACTTCTTCAACAAAGAATAAATCCGCCTTGCTATCGCGGCGTTTTCCGTTGAAATATCCAAAATGACCTTTTTGTTCGAAACCTGTACCGATCCGTTCATCCGAATCAGAGCGGACAACTCCGCCTGCTCACAGCAGGCATCGGCTTCGACCATGGTCAATTCTTTTTTGGTTTGCGCCGCAAACGACAAGGGACTCACCTCTTTCGCATAATCCAGTTTTGCACCAGCTGATAAATATGGTGGCTCAATTTGTCCGCATCATGCCGTAAATAACGGCGAAACAGAACTAGTGTATCCGCAATAACTTTGTAGCCCCGGCCAGTCACCACATCCCAGTCGACCTGGACGGGCTTGGCACCCTTTTCGGCGTAAAAATCCTGAACCTGTGTCGGGATCTCGCCGTCATTGACAATGACGTAATCAAACAAGTGGTGGCCCACATGCTCATACACGGCCTGCAAGTGGTCGCTCACCGTATAATCATCGGTTTCGCCCGGCTGGGTCATTACATTGCAGACAAAGATTTTAATGGCATTCTCGTTGTCCAATACCGCTTCCGCCAGCTTTGGAACAAGCAGATTCGGAATGATACTGGTGTAGAGGCTTCCCGGTCCGATCAGAATCGCATCGGCTTCCCGGATCGCTTCTACCGCCTCGGGCAGCGGCTCGACCTCCTCCGGCTCAAGATAAATCCGTTTGATCTTGCCACCGGCCTCCGGAATCTTCGATTCCCCGGTCACAATGGAGCCGTCCTCCATCTCGGCATGCAGCACAACCGCCTGACCGGCGGCGGGCAGCACGCGTCCGCGTACGGCGAATACGCGGCTGAGTTCACGGACGGCGGTAACGAAATCGCCGGAGATATCGGTAATCGCTGCCAGAATCAGGTTGCCCAAGCTATGACCGGCCAAACCTGAGCCGGAAGCAAAGCGATAACTTAACATATCCGACAATAGCGGCTCTACGTCCGCCAGCGCGGTCAATACGTTACGGATATCCCCCGGAGGCGGCATCTGCAGTTCGCTGCGGAGAATCCCCGAGCTTCCTCCATCGTCGGCTACAGTAACAATGGCCGTGATATCGAGCGGCTTTTCTTTCAACCCGCGCAGCATGACGGATAAGCCGGTTCCCCCGCCCATCACCACGATTCGCGGCACTCTTCCTTCCTTGGCCCGATCTATCACTTCTGACTCACCTCTTGACTTTCTGAGCAGCCTCTAATGCCGGTCCCGGCCCTCATCCCGGTGACTCACGCGAATCGTTTCCGTTTCGCTGGTCCCGAGCATTCGGCCCAAATACTCGGCAATCGCTACCGAACGGTGTTTGCCACCCGTGCAGCCGATCCCGATAATGACCTGGCTTTTTCCCTCTTTATGATACTGAGGCAGCAGGAAGTGCAGCATGTCTAGCAATTTAGTCAAGAACACCTGGGTTTCCGGCCACTTCATAACATAATCATATACTTCACTGTCTTGTCCCGTGTGTGGACGAAGCTGCTCTATATAATGCGGGTTCGGCAAGAACCGGACGTCAAATACCAGGTCGGCGTCGATCGGAATGCCATACTTAAACCCGAAAGATGTAATATTAACAGATAAATTGCTGCTCTCCAAGTGGGAGAATCGGGAAATGATTTTATCCTTAAGAAGCGCCGGCTTCATGTTGCTGGTATCGATCACTTGGGTAGCCGATAACTTCAGTTCCTCGAGCATTTTGCGTTCCAGCCGGATGCCGTCCAGCGGCATTCCTTCCGGCGCCAGTGGATGACGACGGCGGCTCTCCTTATACCGTTGCACAAGCACCGCGTCGGTGGCGTCCAGGAACAGAATTTCGCTTTTGATCGTAAAATGATCCTTGATGTACCCGAGCGATTCCGACAATGCCGTAAAAAACTCTCGGCCGCGCAAATCAATAACGAGCGCTACTTTGGCGATCTTACCCTTCGATTGTTCAATCAATTCGGCAAACTTAGGGATAAGCACCGGGGGCAAATTGTCAACGCAGAAAAATCCGAGATCCTCCAAGCTTCTTACGGCCAGTGACTTTCCGGCTCCCGACATACCTGTAATTATGATCAGATTGGCAACAGAAGTA
>DJTQ01000181.1 GCA_002439285.1 Paenibacillaceae bacterium UBA6304 | reverse complement strand
CGCTCCGCTGTTTGAAGGAATATATAGCGCGGGCGAGTATCAGACGGCATCCAAGGTCGATCTTGTCCGCCTTTTGATGGACAACCACGGCGTGTCCAGCGCCTGGATGGTCGGAGACCGCTCGTCCGACGTGGAAGCGGGCAAGAAGAACGGCCAGACCGTGATCGGATGTGCCTATGCAGGATTCGGCAACGGGCAGGAATTGGCCGGTTCGGATGTGCTGATCTCTTCTTTCAATGAGCTCGTTTCGCTCTATGACCAGGCGGAAGGCTCCGATTAATTCTGGAAAAGAATGAAGCCGCTCCTCCTCACTATGAGGAAGGGGCGGCTGTTTTTTGCTTGTGTACCCACAGTGCGTATTCCAGCGGTTTTATAACCGCCCGTCGGTAAGACTCGATATCCCCCGTTTGAATGAATACCTCTCTAGCGGGCTTAGGGTTAACTTCAAGGACGTAAATCCGGCCGCCTTTATCGATCGCCAGATCCAGAGCAAGCTCGCATAGAGCGCCGTATGTGGCTTCTAAATAGGCGGCGATATCCAAGCTTAGCTTCTCGGCCGAACGGCGGATTTCATTGCGTTTCTCTTCGCTGGCGGTAATCTGGCCAAGGAGGGCGTTCATTGAAACGGCCTTGCCTCCGCCGTGAAGATTCGAAGTGACGCTTCGTGCGGGACCAATCCGTCCTGCGCAGCCGGTCACCTCCCATTTTCCTTGTCCGTTCTTCTGCACAAGCATGCGGTAATCAGCCACCCGGCCGTTCGGCAGTTTGATCTGAATTCCCTGCTGCGCAAGGAAGCTTCCGCTCCTTTTCCAGCTCAAGAGAAAAGAGCCGAGCCGGGATCTATGCAGCCGTTGAGCGGGGATGATCTGCCGGTTTTGCTTCCTTCCCTGAATAAGAAACATGTCGCCTCCAAGTCGTTCCACCCGCAGAATTCCCCGTCCGCCAGTGCCGTTTATCGGCTTGACATAGACGGAGGAGTAGCTTTTCAGCAGCCTGAAAACATCGCCTTCGTTATGGAACAATACCGTCTCAGGCTGATGACTGCGAAAAGCCGGCTTGCGGGATAAGGTTTGATAAATCGTCCATTTGTTGCGCAGCGGACGATTTAAAAAAGTAAGGTTTCCATACCGCGCCCGAAATCTTAGCAATTGCTCGAATCGCTTACTGCGCTGAATGCGGCAGCGGTCAAATATGAGATGAGGGAAGCTGCGCCATTTGCGCGACCAACGCTTTTGTTTCGGATCATAGATTAAGGCATGGATGAGGCCTCTTTTTTCATCCACGTCCATTGGAGTAAACACAAAAACATCGAGCCCGAGGTGTTGGCCCTCTATAATCATTCGTTGATAAATATGCCGCTCCTCCAGCTGCTTTTTATCGTTTAAATATAAGGTCAAAATGCCCAAGACCGGTTGTGACATCAGGAATCACCTTCTTTGCGTGGAATGGGTTGGCAAAATGATGATCCGGCAGAGGTGCGGAATTCCGGCAGCAGCCATCTTTCTCAAGCAGAAGCTCTGCCCGGCCGTCCAACGGCTTGATCAGGCGGCTTGCGCTGAATCCTGCGCGAAAACACATTTGCAGGCTGGACAGGTTGCTAGGCGACACCCGGCATGTCAATCTCCCGAGGACGGCATGCTGCCGGTCTAGCAGCGCGGAACCCAGCCCTCGTCCCCGGTAAAGAGGGTGGACGACAACAAGGCAGATACCGCGGCCATAGTCCGTAACGCAGGATAACCCGGCGATCCGGGGGCCGTCCTCCGTTTGGAGTGTGGCTAAAAGGAGAGAAGAGCCGGGCAATTGCATTTCCCGGCTGGAGAGTTTCCTTATTGCCCGGTAAGTCGATTCGGAAATACGTTTCCTGGCGAAGTGTTGCACGAATGCCAACATTTCCGCATGTTTTATCTCCCAGGCGACCCGGTCATCGGATTGCCATGCTGCTATCTTCATGAGAGATTCACCTCTTTTTCCGGACTATACCTTGCCCTGTTGGTATAAATAATGGCTAAACTGGAAGATGCGTTCCAATGATTTTTTTCGAATATGAGGTTCGTCGAATTTCATCGGCTTGGCATTGGCTTCGAAAAACCAAATTTTCCCGTCCAAATCGATCCCGAGATCCATCGACATTTCGCCGAGCGTATGGCCGGAGCCCTTTTCAATTTGCTTGGCGATCAACAGGCCGCTGGACTTCAACCGATTCAGCAAGGATGCGGTCATTTCTTTGCCAAAGGCCGGAATGAGTAATTTTTCCGGCTCTTCGACGCTCCCTCCTTGGGGGACATGCGTGGTAATTCGCCGGTGGCCGGCCAAACGCGCCCCGACCCCGGTCACCGTCCAGATCCCCCTTTCTGTCTTTTGCACAAGCATCCGGATATCAAAATGCCGGCCCTTATACGAGGCGAGTTCAATGCCTTCTTGCATGATATAAGGGACCCGGCCGGTCTCCGCCTTGATGCGTTTCCATAGCAGAAGGGGCTTGCCGGTTTTATAAACGACGTTTTTTTGCCGCAATCCCTGGATTGTTAGCCGGTAAGGTCTTTTCTCGGCTTCATCGAATTGAAGCAGCATGATCCCTTTCCCCGCCTTGCCGCTTTCCGGTTTCAGATATAAACTGCCGTATTGCTCGAGCATGGGTAATAACGATTTGAAGGAACGCATTCTTTTCGTGGCCGGAACGAGCGCTTTGGTGGTGCGGTTCTGTTTCAGCCAATCGAACAGGGTCCATTTGTTGAAAAAGTAAGGGTTAAACAGCTGGACGCTTCCGTGCCGGATACATTCATCGATTTTCCTCCGGACCGACGGTCTTTGTTCATCTTCCCGCAGGGGAATTCGGTTGTATATCACTTGAGGCAGGGGAAACCATTGTTTCTTCCATTGTTTATCTTCTGGGCTATAACCATAACCTTGTATTTTATTCGCGGAGAGTTTTAAATCTTTAGTCGTAACGATATAGACCGGATAATTCAACTCTCTGCCCGTTCTGACGATATCCCGAAAGTTAGCCCGGTTCCCGCGAAACTGAGTCCATTCATCATCGACTGTCAAGACAGCGATGACCGGTTTCTGATCGCCCGCAAGCAAGCTCATCAGACTTCCCTCCTCCGGAATTTACTCAGGTACAGGCAATGTTCCAGGATGTGTTCGACAGACGCTTTTCCCTCCGCTCGGAGCGAGGGATGCTTGAATATAGAACGGCCCGGCTTGGCGTTCGCCTCAAACATCCAGATTTTCTCATCCATATCGATACCGATGTCGAAGCCGATTTCACCGATTAAATGCTGATGGTGCGATTCGATGGCTTGGGCCAAGGTGATCGCAACGTTCTTGGCATTTCTCAGCACCTCGTCGGCTCTCGGACCAAACGATCGGGCTAACGCCTGGTCCGGTGTCAGCAGCGACCCTCCGTTCTTGAGGTGGGTGGTCACGCTGCCTTTCCCCGCCTTTTTGGCTCCGATCCCAACGACGACCCATTGGTTTCTTCCGTTCTTATGCATATGGAACCGGAAATCGATAGGGCAGCCGTCGATTTCGATCAGCCGAATGCCCTGCTGGGCCACATATCCCCGTAATGCGCGGCCATGTCTGGCTTGAAGCATCTGCATCAGGCTGTTAAAGGAGTTGAAGCGAAGTAACGCATTCCTGCTGCTCTTCCGGTATCTCGCATAATACCCGCTTTTGGGGATACGGGACAGCCGGTAGATGCCATTTCCGAGACTCCCGCTGTTCGGCTTGTAATAAATAAGTGAATGGCGTTCCAGCAAGTCTTTGATTTGCTCGGCGGTAGGGCTCATGATCGATTCGGGAACATACCGGTTAACCAGACTGTCTTTTTCGAGCATGCGATAAATATCGGATTTATTGAAGAAGCTCCAATTGAAAAAAGGGATTCTCCGCCGAATAAACCGCTCCCGGAGTTGGGCAATAGATGAGGTCGTTTCTGCCCGCCGGCTGGGAAGGCGATTGTATACGACATCCGGCAGAGGCACCTTCTTTCGGATGAAGCGGCCGGCTTCATTCAGAAAATAGCCGTTGACGGTATCGTTCTCCCATTGAATATCACGAGGAGTGAAAGCAAATATATAGAATTGTCTGCTGCCTTGTCTCAGCAATTGTTTAATGAATCCGGTCCGGGAGCCGAACGGATTGGTGACGGAGGAGGTCGGTCCATCCGAAAGGACGCCGATGAGCGGACCGATTTGCACCTCTCCTTCTTGCAAACTGCGTATATATATCCCGCCGGCTTTCGGAATTTTCATTTCTTTCCGGATGCCGTTTCCGAGATAGAGATGCTTTCCCGCTTTGTTGATGGGTTTGATTTCGGCGGGGATGCGTTCTCCGCCAAATCTGAGATGAACCGACTTTTTTCCCGACAGCTTCAAATTTTTCATTAAAGAGCCGGACACGTAGACGACCCTTTGGGGCTGCTGCGTGAAATGGACGTTGCCAAAAGTCAAACTCATGAATTTTATCCTCCTAAAAAAGTCTTCCGTGCCTCATTCAAGGTTTGCTCAGCAGCAAGTGACGCGCATAGAGGATCGGGTTTTCGATCGATTTTCTGGCACTGATACGATCTCCGATTTGGAAAAAGGATGAGCGGCCTGGCTTGGAATTGACCTCCAGTACCCACACATTTCCCTGCCGATCGATCCCGTAGTCGATTCCAAGTTCCGCCAAGCGGCCGAAATGGGATTCGAGCGAACCGGGAATCATCATCGATAGTTTTCGGATTAAGGAGATAGCCTCTTCGGCTGCGGCAGCTCCAAGCTCTCGGCTTAGAAGCGGCAGCGCCTTATGAGCCGTGCCTCCGCCGTGCAGATTGGAAGTAAGGGCATGCTTCGGTCCGACTCTTGCCGCCATCCCTGTTAGCTCCCAGTCTCCTTTGTCGTTCTTCTGCATCAACACCCGGATATCATACGGCTCGCCTTGAGAAGTGCTGAGGTCGAGATAGGGCTGCAGCAAAAAGGAGCGGTCTTTTGTAAATCTGTCGATCCATTCATAGCCCTCTTGTCTGCTGGAGAAGGTATGGCGCAACAGGTTATTGCGTCCGTCCCTGCCGACAACTTTCAGGCCGTCCGGAATGCTTGAGGCCTTCACGCGCAGGGTCCGCTTGCCATGTGTTCCGTTTTGGGGCTTCAGAAAAGCTTCGCCGTTGTGTTTCTCGAGCCACCCTGCCAATTGGGAGGAATTTTCATAAGGCGATGTCTCGGGCAAATAGGGAGCGATTTTCGAAAATTTACCAAGTGCCTGATACACACGCCATTTCCCGGTTAATCCCCGTGTTAAATATAGGAAAGGATGATGCTTCGACAATTGCTCCAGCGCCTGCCTTTTTCGCTGTTGCCGCCGCTGGTCGTGGGTGAAGCAGCGGTCATATACAATGTCCGGCGGAGGGAACAGACGATGTTGCCATTCACCGTTTTCGTAGCAATAACCGGGAACGGCATCTCGACCTATGCGCAGAAAAGACGGGCAGAATACATAAATCGTCAATCCCTGTCTGCTCCCGATGATGCACAATTTGCGGCAAAATTCCGGTTCTGCAAATGGGATGGAATTGCCGCTTTCGGCAACCAATATGCCCATCACGCCTTTTGAATGTTTGTTGATCATCGTGTTCCTCCTCAAAAGCCGGACAAATAGCGGGCGTATTCAACCACCTGTTTGACCGAAGGCCGGATTTTGCCGCCCCCGATCGGGGTGTTGTCGTTCTTTGAAGGTTTGGAATTGACTTCCAGCAGCCAGATTCGCCCAGTTGAATCCAGGGCAAGATCGATGCCTAGTTCACCGAAATGTACGGGAATTTGGGTATCGACGCCTTGAGCGATTTCGAGCGCCGCTTTCCGCAGGCGTATGGCCACCTTGGCTTTAATGCCCGCCGGGAGCGCACTTCGCCCGATAGCTTCTTTCACGGTGCTTAGCGAGCCGCCACGGGCAAGGTTGGAGACAAAATGCTGGCTGCCTGCTGTTCGGGCCACGATGGAGGTCACATTCCATTTGCCCGCCCGGTTCTTCTGCACCAGTGCGCGAAAATCCACCGGCCTACGATCCGCCTGAATTAAGGTTAACCCCTGCTGAATTTGATACCGCGTCATTTTCATTTTGCCGGAAAGGGAGGAGAACAGCTTCGCAAGACTCGGATAAACTTGACGTCGCGTTCCTCCAACCTGGGCGGTTAAGGTTTGGTAAGTACCGTCTTCCAGACGTGAGACTCGAATGATGCCTTTTCCCAGACTTCCTCTAATCGGTTTAAGAAAGATGACGGGATGTTTGGCGCACATCGTTTTGAGTGTAAGAAAGTTACGGAAGAGATGGGATTCCGGCAAATATCTCGATACGGTAATATCGCGATTCAGCGCGTCGAAGACTTCGGTCTTGTCGAGAAACTTTTCGTTGAAAAAGTGGCTGCCGTACCGGGATTTTACTTCTCTTAAGAAATGCTGTACGCTAGGTTTGTTCTCCAATTTTCGCGAAGTTAGCCGGTTGTAGAATACATCCGCGGCAGGCACCTGGGTCTGCTTCCATCCGTCGCCGTAGACCCACGCCGACAACTTGCTTGAACTCGAACCGATATGATCCGGCGTAAAAAAATAAACGTACACTCCTTGACGCTGGCAGGCGTTGACGAGTTCCTTGCAGAACTGGCTAATCGGTCCAAAGGGCCGTTCCGAGGATTCCGGCAGGTCCCGGCTGATCAGTACCCCGACCAGAGGTCCTAGCTGAAGAGTGGTCGAATGCGGGCGGAATGTGAGCCGCAATGTGGATCGGGACACTACGCCCATATTCTCGGCAAGCTCCTGGCTGACCCGGATTCCGTCGAATTTGGCCAGAGACACGACCCGAACGGTTTGCCGTAAAGAGCCAAAGACGAGCTGTAGCGGAAAGTTCACAGGAATCCGCCACTGTTTGATCAGTTGTTCTCCGAGGACGATGTCGTTTTTTTCCAGCAGATTTGGGCTCATGATCTGAATTTTTAATTTTTTGGAGGGCATGAAGCGGATCTCCTTCCAAGCTTAAGCTTGATGTCTTGGATGCAAAATGGTCTTCTGCATAAGCGCATGTAATGCATCATATGAGGACATAGAAACCTTGGTGATTAACCCATTTTCGATTTGATGGCGTCACGGCGTTCTTTGATGCCGGCCATTTCATCGGGGGAGAAGCTGAATATACTTACTTTGAAATTAATTTGCTAAGCCGGGTTTAAAGGAGGGTATTAGGTGGCCGATTGGCTTTATGTTCTGATCAGCGTAACTGTGGCCGCCTTTGTTGGCGGAGTCACGAATCATTTTGCGATAAAGATGTTGTTTCATCCCAGAAACCCCATATTCATCGGTAAATTTCATGTTCCGTTTACGCCGGGACTGATTCCAAAACGCCGGGAAGATATCGCGGAATCGTTGGGGAATGTCGTGGCGGATTATTTAGTAACGGCGGAAGGACTTCAGGAGCTGGTAACTCGTCCGGCATTTCAAAAGCAGGCTGAGCAATATTTGGAGAACCTGCTTGCCCGGTTGGGCGCAAGCGAGATGACGTTGAAAGAGGCTGCACTGATGGTCTGGAGTTCTGAACGGTGGGAAGACGCCAAAGTGCGGCTTGCCGATTCCGGCAGATCGGTGGCGGACCGGGGACTTAGCCTGCTCTGGAACGATCTCGGCTGGGGGGACCGGTTACTGAAGGAGCTGGTTCCTGGCTGGAATGAAGAGAACCGGATGCGCTGGAGCGGCGCTGCTGCGGAAGCGGTGCTGCGCGCGGTGGAAGAAGAGCTTCTGTCGGCCGAAGGGCAGCGTATGCTGTCCAAGATGGCCGGAAATATGGCTGACAAGGCGGGCGGATTCCTCGGTACGATGGCGGCGATTTTCATGGACGAGGACAAAATGGTGCGTAAGCTGACACCGGCGCTGGTACGGGCACTGCAAAGCGAGGAAGCCAAAGGCAAAATCGTATCCGTGATCCAGAACAAGCTGGAGACGTTCGGAGAGAAGCCGGTATCAGAGCTACTGGAACTGGCAACTGGAATGTCGGCATCGGAGTGGTTGTCGGACAAAACGAAGCAACTGCCGCTGGAAAAGTGGATTACGGTTGCGGAATCAATCCGAGTTTCTTCGCTGGTTGCCCCTTGGCAGGCTCAGGCAAAAGCGGCGCTCCCTTCCGTTACGGGACGGCTGCTTGCCATCATCGTTAAGGGGATTCCGACGGCTATGAAGGCCATCCAATTGCCGAAGCTCGTACAGGAGCAAGTGCAGAAATTTCCGGTTGAACGGCTGGAAGAGGTTATTTTGAGCGTATCCGGCAAGGAGTTCCGGGCCATTACCTGGCTAGGGGTTTTGCTTGGGGGAATTATCGGTTTGTTCCAGTCGCTATTAATGATTTGGGTAGGTTAAATTAATTATTGGAGGATGATCCTATTGAATATTTACGATAAAGCAAACGAATTGGCCAGAGCACTTAAAGAGAGTGAGGAAGTGACGGAAATTACTGCGGCGATGAAGCTGGTTGACGCCGATCCCGAAAGCAAGCGGATGCTGGATAATTTCCGCAATCGCCAGAATGAACTGCAGCAGCAGATGATGACCGGCGAAATGCCGGCACCTGAAGAGATGGAGAAAATGGAGAATCTGTTCGAGGTGCTTAGTATGAACCTGAACATCCGCCGGCTGTTCGAAGCCGAACGCCGTCTCAGCGTCATTATCCAGGACGTGAATAAGATCATCACGGATAGTTTGCAGCACTTATACGGAGATGAGATGTAAGAATACAGAAACTAGTCTCATATTTTCCGGACAGCCTTCATAGAATAGAAATATAGATTCGAAGATGAAGGAGCTGCGAAACATATGAAGACCGTGAAAAAAAGAAGTAAATTTAAACATGTTGTATATCTGATTTTGGCGTTAGCGATGCTGGTATACGCGCTGCCGATGATTTCTTTTGACCCCGGTGCGGGCTGGGTAGCCCTGTTCGGCGCGGTATGGGCTGCCTTTGCCTTTCTCGTGATCGGGGCTCATCTCCATTTCTTGCTGGGAGTAAATGAGGAGAAGCAGCGTTCGCTGGATGCCGTTCGCCGGGCTAAGTATCGGGAATGGCAAAGCAAATGGAGCGAGGACGGAAAGCAAGGCCAAAGCTTGTAAGGAACAAAGAAAAAGCTGTCTTGAAAGCCAAACGTGGCTTCTAAGACAGCTTTTTTATTTAATTAGTCTAGAATCATCCGGTCATTGCTTTCTCCCGGAGGAACCATGGGAAATACGTTCTGCTCTTCTTTGACGTTGAACTCCATCAGCACGGGTCCGGGGATCTCCAGACTCTGGCGGATAATGGATTCCGCTTCAGCCAAGGTTTGGGCCCGGA
>DJTQ01000182.1 GCA_002439285.1 Paenibacillaceae bacterium UBA6304 | reverse complement strand
CTGAAGCGGCCGGAGTATCCAAATATGTCGTTTCGAAATCGCTTTCCGGTAAAGGGGGCGTCAATACGGCGACCAGGGAACGCGTGCTGCAGATGGCCGCTAAGCTAGGGTATCGGTTTCAGGCGCGAACCGTGGGAACTGATGGAGGCCCGCCCGACGTTGATGAAACGGGAAAGACGACGGTGGTGGTGCTGCTCCCGAACGTACGGTATCAGTTTTTAGACTCCGTATATTGGGGACGTATCGTCGATGGGATCACCCAAGAGCTAGAGGAGGCGGGGGCCCGGACTGTTGTGATTACGGATCAGACTGCGGACAGCTTTTTATCGCTTGTCCATCAGGATAATATACAAGGCTTTATCGGGGTCGGGCAGGTAAGTACCCAGGTGCTGCAAGAGGTCGGAAGACTTCAAGTGCCGATCGTGCTAATCGACCATGCAGAGCCGCTGGTCAAAGCCAGCGAATTGTTTGCCGACAACAGGGAGTGTGCCTCCCAGCTCACAAATCACCTGCTCTCTTTGGGACACCGCTCCATTTATTTTGTAGGGAACACGGATTATTCATTGAGTTTCCTGAGCCGCTGGAAAGGGTATAAGGATGCGATGGAGGATGCCGGGCGGGAAGTGCCCAAGCAGCATCCGTTATCCTGTCTTCAAGGTGAGACAAGGGTAGAGCATACGGAGCAAATCCGATCCGTCCTCGAGGAAATGAAGGAGCAAGGAACTTTCCCTACCGCGCTTGTTTGCGCCAATGACGCTATTGCGACTTGCGCAGTGAATGCGCTTAAGGCTATGGAAATCGCCATCCCGGATAAGGTGTCCATTACGGGTTTTGACAATATCGAAGATGCTTTTTTATCGGAGCCGCGGCTAACGACGGTAAACGTGGAGAAAGAACTGATGGGGAAGAGGGCGGTACAGGTCTTGTTTAATCATATGAATCATCCGGAATTCCCTAAGGAAACGATTTATATGGCGGCCTCCGTTATCTACCGGGAGTCGATTAAGCAATCGCCCGAGATATAATTAGGAAGAATTAAGTCTGAAACGGGTTCACCAATTGATGCAGCCCTTTGCAACTGATATAATAAATTGATTGTACTTCAAGGATTTGTGGTGGGGGTAAGGATGACAGATATTAGGGCAAGACAAGAAAAGATACGGAATTTCAGTATAATCGCACATATAGACCATGGAAAATCGACTTTGGCCGACCGGATTCTTGAGTTTACCGGGGCTTTGAGTTCCCGCGAAATGCAGGAACAAGTGCTGGACCAGATGGATCTGGAACGCGAACGCGGCATTACGATCAAGCTGCAGGCTGTCCGGTTGGCTTATCGCGCGGATGATGGGGAAGAGTACTTGCTCAATCTGATCGATACACCGGGACACGTCGACTTCACGTATGAAGTATCCCGCAGCCTCGCGGCTTGCGAGGGTGCGCTGCTCGTCGTGGACGCGGCCCAAGGCATTGAAGCCCAAACCCTCGCCAATGTATATTTGGCGTTGGATAACAACCTGGAGATTTTGCCTGTCATCAACAAAATCGATCTTCCGAGCGCTGACCCGGATCGCGTCAAGCAGGAGATCGAGGATGTAATCGGCCTGGATGCCAGCGAAGCGGTGCATGCCTCCGCCAAAGCGGGCATTGGGATCAAGGATATTCTGGAGCAGGTCGTCCAAAAAGTACCCGCACCAACAGGTGATCCCGATCAGCCGCTTAAAGCGCTGATTTTCGATTCTCACTATGATCCGTACAAAGGCGTTATCGTCTATGTTCGCGTCATCGACGGACAGATCAAAGCCGGCTCCAAAATCAAAATGATGGCGACGGAAAAGACGTTCGAGGTCATCGAAGTCGGCGCGTTCATGCCGCGTATGACTGTTGTGGACGAGCTGAACGTCGGCGATGTCGGCTTTATCGTCGCCGGTATCAAAACCGTGGGCGACACCCGGGTCGGGGATACGGTGACGGACGCGAAGCGTCCGACCACTGAACCGCTGCCGGGCTACCGCAAGATCAATCCGATGGTCTATTGTGGACTGTATCCGATTGAAACTTCGGATTACAACGACCTTCGGGAAGCTCTGGAGAAGCTGCAGTTGAACGATGCTTCGCTTAGCTTTGAACCGGAAACCTCGAGTGCGCTTGGTTTCGGGTTCCGCTGTGGATTCCTCGGCCTGCTTCATATGGACGTCATTCAGGAGCGGATTGAGCGCGAGTTCAATATTCCGCTCATTACGACGGCGCCGAGCGTTATCTATCATGTTACGCTGACGAACGGCGAGATAATTGCGATCGACAATCCGTCCAACTATCCGGAAGTCGGCAGGATCGAATACGTAGAAGAGCCTTACGTCAAGGCGGGGATCATCGTGCCTAATGACTATGTCGGGACCGTGATGGAACTTTGCCAAGGGAAGCGCGGCGAGTTTGTCAATATGGAATACCTCGACACGACTCGGGTAACGATTACGTATCAGATCCCGTTGTCGGAAATTGTGTATGATTTCTTTGATCAGTTGAAATCGAGTACCAAGGGATACGCTTCGTTCGATTACGAGCTGTCCGGCTACCGCAAGTCCAACCTGGTGAAGATGGACATCTTGCTCAACTCCGAACAGGTGGATGCCCTGTCCTTCATCGTACACCGGGACCGCGCCTATCATCGCGGCCGGATTATTTGCGAGAAGCTCCGCGAGCTCATTCCGCGGCAGATGTTTGAGGTACCGATCCAAGCGTCGATCGGTACGAAGGTCGTCGCCCGGGAGACGGTTAAGGCGTTGCGTAAGAACGTCCTTGCCAAATGTTACGGCGGTGACATTTCGCGGAAGCGGAAATTGCTGGAGAAGCAAAAAGAAGGTAAAAAGCGTATGAAACAGGTCGGCAATGTCGAAGTGCCGCAGGAAGCTTTTATGGCGGTACTGAAGATAGACGACAAATAGAGAGATGCGCGTCAGCGTGATGCGTGATCGGCGATAAAAGGAAAGCCCGCGGGCTTTCCTTTCCTTATAAGAGCAGAATTTATTAGTCTTCGGGTCATTGATTGGAGTTCGCCAATTGGAAATATCCAATGAAAATCAACTTCGAAGAGCTATTTAGACGGTTTCATTGGAAATATCCACTCAAATGGGCCGGATTTCGACCTTTTGGCCCTGAATTGAGGATTTTCATTGGAGATATCCATTTAAAGTGGCGGTTTCTCGATAATCCTCTCTTACTCATTGGAAATATCCAATGGGTGCGAGTGCGGCGGGAGGTCTATGCATTGGATTACTCACGCCAAGTCTCGTATCGCACACGCCAAACATCGTATTATGCACCAAGAGTTGCATGTTACATGCCAAGCACCCCTAAACGAGTGGTAATAAAATAAATAGTTTTAAATTTAAGCCATGTATTATGAAGGAGGCATTACCGTGAATCAGATAATAGGGCAGCAGGACCAGGGAATGCCTGGAAACGGGCAAAAACTTAGCACCGCCCCTGAGGCGGTTTATATACACATTCCTTTTTGCACGAATAAGTGCTTTTATTGCGACTTTAATTCCTACGTGCTGAAAGACCAGCCGGTGATGGATTATTTGCGGGCATTAGACCGTGAGATGGAGCTGACCGTTCAGGCAACTCCTCCCGGTGTTATCAAGACGATTTTTGTCGGTGGAGGGACGCCGACGGTGCTTAATCCACAGGAGATGGAATTTTTCCTGAAGTCGGTCCGCAAGAACTTTCCGGACTGGGCGGAAGACATCGAGTTTACGATGGAAGCCAACCCGGGTACGACGGACGCCGAAAAGCTGGCCGTCATGAAGGCCGGCGGGGTCAACCGGGTCAGCTTTGGCGTCCAGGCGTTCCAGAATGAGCTGCTCTCGGGCATCGGCCGGATCCATAACACGGACGATGTTTACCGGAGCCTGGAGAATGCACGCGGGGCGGGGCTTCATAATTTATCGATCGATCTGATGTTCGGCCTGCCGAACCAGACGGTCGAAATGCTGGAATACAGCGTGGGTCGAGCGTTGGAACTGGGACTGCCGCATTATTCGATCTATAGCTTGAAGGTGGAGGAAAATACGCTGTTCCATACGCTTTTCCAAAAAAACCAGCTCCCCCTTCCCGGTGAGGAAGATGAACTAAAAATGTATCTCCTGCTTATGGAGCGTATGAAAGCCGCCGGATATAAACAGTACGAAATCAGCAATTTTGCCAAACCGGGCTATGAAAGCCGGCATAATATTACGTATTGGCGGAATGAAGATTACTACGGACTTGGCGCCGGGGCGCACGGGTATGTCAAACGGCAGCGTCATATGAATATCAAGGGCGTTAATCCATATGTCGAAGCAGCCAAACAAAAGCTCCCCAGACTGGAGCAATTCTCTGTATCCAAGGAAGAGGCCATGGAGGACTTTGTGATGGTCGGCCTCCGCATGCTGGACGGAATAAGGTTAACCGATTTTACCGCCCAATTCGGGGCTTCGTTAGAGGAAACGTTTCATGATCAGTTGCATAAGATGACCTCGGCGGGTTTGCTGGAGAAGCATGAAGATCAGGGTGGTTATCGGCTCAGCGAAAAAGGAGTCCTGTTCGGCAATGAGGTATTTGCCGAGTTTATCGGCGCCTTAACGACCTAATCGTCGTTAGGATCTATCGATTTTCCGCGTAGCTTGTGCGCAGAATCACGCATTTCTCTCTTGAACTTTTATACGCCGTAATGTATATTTATTCATAATAGATTTGAGCGTTGGTTCAAGGGGGAAAGAGTATGCAAGCCGTAGCCGTGTGCAGACAAGCGACACTTGAAGATGTAGAGCCGCTTTATTTAATGATTGAGGATTACAGCCGTCGAGGGATTATGCTGCCGCGGTCCCGGGCCGTGTTGGAACGGCAGATTCGCGATTTTGTTGTCGCCGAAGTGGACGGCAAGGTCGTGGGATGCGGCTCGCTGTGCAAGCTGGGAGAAGAGCTCGTGGAAATCCGGTCGCTTGGCATTTCGGAAGGCTATAAGGGCCGGGGACTGGGGTCCATGCTCGTAGAGCAGCTTATCGATGAAGCGAAGAAACGCTCGCTCTTCAAGGTGATGGCATTGACTTATGAAGTTTCCTTTTTCCTGAAGAACGGATTCAAGGTAGTGGAGAAAGAGATTTTTCCCGAGAAAGTTTGGACGGATTGCGTGAATTGCGCCAAGCAGCATGCTTGTGACGAAATAGCTGTACTCAAGATACTGGACTGACTTGACAATCGTCAGGTTGGTTTGGTATTTTTGTATTAGAGTTTAGCACTCAACGCACTAGAGTGCTAACGAGCATTAAAAATCAGCTTACAGGAGGGATTTCCATGTTGACGGAACGCCAAAGAATGATTCTGACGGCTATTGTAGATGACTATATTCGATCGGCGGAGCCTGTGGGATCCCGAAGCATCTCCAAACGGGGGGACGTCGGGTACAGCCCGGCCACCATTCGCAACGAGATGGCCGATCTGGAGGAGCTCGGTTTTCTGGAGCAGCCGCATACTTCCGCCGGACGCATTCCTTCCCACAAGGGTTACCGGTACTATGTGGATCATTTGGCTCCATTCAATCTGCTCGCGCCAAACGAGTTCAAAATGATGAAAGCTTTTTTTGCAGACAAATTGAATGCAATCGAACAGGTTGTCCAGCATGCCGGAACGATACTATCCCATATGACGAATTACACTTCCATCCTGCTTGGGCCGGAAGTTTTTCATACGTCTCTGCGGCATTTTCAGCTGCTTCCGCTGGGCGAGAATACGGCGGTTGCCATCATTGTGACGAGCACGGGTCAGGTCGAAAACAAAACGGTTTCGATTCCGCCCGGAGTTTCCGTATCAGAGATGGAGAAGGTCGTGAATTTGCTTAACCGGAAGCTTACAGGGGTACCTATTTATAAGCTGAAGAGTGCCCTTTATAACGAAATCGGGCAGGAAATGCAGCGGCATGTCGAACATTTTGAGGAACTGATGAACGTGCTGGATGAAGCGCTGGATGGCGGCCAGGACGGGCAGCGTCTGTTTCTCAGCGGAACGACGAATATGCTGAATCAGCCTGAGTTCAGGGATATCGATAAAGTGAAGAGCATACTCGACCTATTCGAAGAAACGCCGACATTAATGAAAATGATGATTTCAGCGTCGACGGGTACCGGCATTCAAGTAAGGATCGGGACCGAGAACGACCATGAAGCTTTTGCCAACTGTAGCTTGATTACGGCTACCTATGCCATTGAAGGCGAAGCGGTGGGGACGATCGGCATTTTGGGACCGACCCGTATGGAATATGCCCGGGTGATCGGGATTTTGGATATATTATCTAAAGACTTGACCAAGTTTCTATCCCGGCTGCATTAATAATGAAAATGAGCAAACGAAGTGTAACAGGAAACCTAGCAATATTTACTGTTAAGGAGGTGACATCTTGAAAAAACAAGAGCCGATTCAGGATAACATCCAAACGGGTGTGGAAGAAGAGCTAAATATGAATGGTGCTGAGAATCAGGACCAAAACCGGGTGGAAGAGCCGGAGGTGTCCGTAGAAGAAGGTCAGCAAAATCAGGAGATTGTATCTGAAGGGCAAGCCGAGCTGGACCAGTTGCGGGCTGAAGCGGAGGATCACAAACAGCGTTTGCTCCGCACACAGGCCGATTTTGATAATTTTCGCCGCCGTACGGTAAAGGAGAAGGAAGAACTGGGCAAATATGCTTCCGCCAAACTCATCACCGAATTGCTGCCGGTCATTGATAACTTTGAACGGGCACTGGGTACGGCGACGGAGAACGCGGACATTTCTTCTTATACCAAAGGGGTTGAAATGATCTTCCGTCAGCTTGAAGGAATTTTAAAAGCGGAAGGCCTGACCCCGATGGAGTCCGTTGGTACACCGTTTAATCCCGAATTCCATCAAGCTATCATGCAGGTGGAGAGCGATGAGTATGAAGAAGGCACGGTTGTCGAGGAAGTTCAGAAGGGTTACCTGCTGAAGGACAAAGTGCTTCGTCCGGCAATGGTTAAAGTCAGCGGTTAATGGACCAAACAAAACAGAAATCTTGATACAGCAACCAATTAAGGAGGATATTTTCCTATGAGTAAAGTAATCGGTATTGACCTTGGAACCACGAACTCTTGCGTTGCGGTTATGGAGGGCGGCGAAGCTGTCGTTATCCCGAATCCGGAAGGCGCACGTACAACCCCTTCGGTTGTAGGCTTTAAGAAAGACGGCGAACGGGTTGTCGGCGAAACGGCAAAACGCCAAGCCATCACCAATCCGGACCGCACGATCATTTCGATCAAAAGACATATGGGTACCAACCACAAGGAAAGCATTGACGGCAAAGACTTCACGCCGCAAGAGATTTCCGCAATTATTCTGCAAAAATTGAAATCGGACGCCGAAGCTTACCTTGGCCAGCCCGTGACACAAGCGGTAATTACGGTTCCTGCTTACTTTAACGACAGCCAGCGCCAAGCAACCAAGGATGCCGGTAAAATCGCAGGCCTTGAAGTACTGCGGATCGTCAACGAGCCGACGGCAGCGGCATTGGCTTACGGCATGGAGAAATCCGAAGATCAAACGATCCTCGTATATGACCTTGGGGGCGGTACTTTCGACGTATCGATCCTGGAACTGGGCGACGGATTCTTCGAAGTTAAAGCGACTAGCGGGGACAACCGTCTCGGCGGCGACGACTTTGACCAAGTGATCATCGACTACCTGGTAGCTGAATTCAAGAAAGACCAAGGTGTCGACTTGAATAAAGACAAAGCGGCTGTACAACGTTTGAAAGATGCGGCTGAAAAAGCGAAAAAAGAACTGTCCGGCGTTCTTACGACGACCATTTCGCTTCCGTTCATCACCGTTGCTGACGGCGTGCCTCAGCACTTGGAATTGAATCTGACCCGTGCTAAATTCGAAGAATTGTCCGCGGATCTTGTTGAACGTACTTTGGGACCTACTCGCCGCGCGCTCAGCGATGCAGGCATGACACCGGCCGATATTCATAAAGTCGTATTGGTGGGGGGTTCTACCCGGATCCCGGCCGTACAAGAAGCCATTAAGAAATTGACCGGCAAAGAACCTCATAAAGGCGTGAACCCGGACGAAGTCGTTGCATTGGGTGCAGCCGTTCAAGCGGGCGTTCTGACCGGCGACGTCAAAGACGTCGTATTGCTTGATGTAACTCCGCTGTCCTTGGGTATTGAAACGGCAGGCGGCGTGTTCACGAAAATGATCGAGCGCAACACAACGATCCCTACGAGCAAATCCCAAGTCTTCTCGACTTATGCGGATAATCAGCCAAGCGTTGAAATCCACGTATTGCAAGGGGAACGCGAAATGGCTGCCGGCAACAAAACCCTCGGCCGCTTTATGTTGGGCGACATTCCTTTGGCTCCGCGCGGCGTACCGCAAATCGAAGTCAGCTTCGACATCGATGCCAACGGGATCGTTAACGTATCGGCTACCGACAAAGGTACCGGTAAGAGTCAAAAAATCACGATCACTTCCTCCAGCGGCTTGAGCGATGATGAAGTAGAACGTATGATGAAAGACGCCGAGCTTCATGCCGAAGAAGACAAGCAGCGCAAAGAGCTGGTTGAAGCCAAGAACAACGCCGACCAACTGATCTATAGCGTTGACAAGACGCTGAAAGATCTTGGAGATAAAGTCGATGCGGGCGAAACAGAAAATGCGAACGCAGCAAAAGAAGAATTGAAAAAAGCGCTGGAAAGCGATAACCTGGATAGTATCAATTCGGCATCTGAGAAGTTGACCGAAATTGTACAGCAATTGTCCGTTAAACTGTATGAACAAGCTGCACAAGCTGGGCAACAGGCTGAAGGCAACCCGGGAGCATCGGCTGCCGGCGGCAAGGACAATGTAGTCGACGCCGAATACGAAGTTGTCGATGAGGACAAGAAGCAGGACTAAGAACGAAGCTAAATCACAGGTCGCAAGGCCGGTGAATAGACTTAGGTGAACTGGGAAGGTCAAAGTGCGGGCTGTTTCCGTGCTTTGACTTTCCTTTTGCCGGATTTAGGAGGAGTTCCTCCGGCACGCCAAACAAGTCATAACGGGGGTGGAAGGATGGCTGATAAACGGGACTATTACGAAGTGCTGGGCCTAGGCAAGAGCGCTTCGGATGAAGAGATCAAGAAAGCTTACCGCAAACTGGCGCGTCAATATCACCCGGATGTGAACAAAGCGGATGATGCGGAGACCAAGTTTAAGGAAGTTAAGGAAGCCTATGATGTTCTGAGCGATTCGGGCAAACGTGCCCGTTATGATCAATATGGACATATCGATCCGAACCAGGGAATGGGCGGAGGCTTTTCCGGCGGCGGTGATTTCGGCGGTTTCGGCGATATTTTCGATATGTTTTTCGGAGGTGGCGGCGGTGGCCGTCGGGATCCGAATGCTCCGCAGCGGGGAAATGATCTGCAGTATACGATGACGATCGAGTTTAAGGAAGCGGTGTTCGGTAAAGAAAGCGACATTACGATCCCGCGGACCGAAAATTGCGATACCTGCTTTGGCTCGGGTGCCAAACCCGGGACCAAGCCGGAAACTTGCTCGGTTTGCCACGGTTCCGGACAACAGGAAGTCGTGCAGAACACGCCGTTTGGCCGGATGGTCAATCGCCGGGCCTGCAGCAATTGCGGTGGTAAAGGCCAAATCATTAAGGAAAAATGCCCTACCTGCTCAGGCAGCGGCAATGTGAAGAAGCAGCGGAAGATCCACGTACGTATTCCTGCCGGTGTAGACGACGGTGCCCAGCTCCGGATGTCCGGCGAAGGCGAAGGCGGATTGCGCGGGGGACCTGCGGGCGATCTGTATATTGTCATCCGCGTGAAATCTCATGATTTCTTCGAGCGTGAAGGTGATGATATTTATTGCGAGGTGCCTCTGACATTTGCGCAGGCGGCGCTTGGTGATGAGATCGAAATCCCGACTTTAACGGAAAAGGTAAAACTGAAGATTCCTGCAGGTACGCAAACGGGAACTTATTTCCGGCTCAAAGGCAAAGGGGTACCGAAGCTTCGCGGTATCGGACAAGGCGATCAGCATATTAAAGTTGTCGTTGTGACACCGAGCAAGCTGAGCGATGAACAAAAAGAATTAATGCGTCAGTTCGCGGCGCTCGATGGTGAGCATACGCATGAGCATGAACAGTCATTCTTCGACCGGATGAAACGGGCGTTCCGTGGCGATTAATCAAAATAGAAAAAAGCAGCAGTTGAAGGAGAACCTTCGAACTGCTGCTTTTTTTGTTGCAAGAAATTCTAATGAGCTTTACTGCCGGACTAATGCGGTGATCTCCTCATCCAGATCCAGCGAGATATCATCGCGGAAAGCGCGGATACCGTATTCTTTGTGCACATATTGCATAATCGCTTCCAGAATATTGGATTCGACGATATATCTGCTTCTGCCGCCCGCCCAAATTTCTCCGGTATAGCCGGTGTCTTCATCCCAGCTAAGCTCCACTTGAACGTCGGTAGGACGGAGTCCTGTCCGCTCAGCGGTATGAATGCATATTGCGTTAATAATTTCGTCCATACTCAGAACCATAGCTTAATATCGTCCTCCGCGGTGGTAATCATCCTGCTGAGGTCGCTTCTTAAAGCGCCGGAACAGCCAGACGACAACGGCGATAATCGCATATATGGCAAGCAGATTTACTGCGAGACCGAGCAGGTTGCCAAAGAAGCCCATTCCTCCGAATAATCCGCCGAAGAGCATGCCGGCCAAACCGCCGAGCATGAGGCCCTTCATGAAACTTCCGCCGCTAAAGAATCCGCGTTTGGAATTGTTTCCTGTGGTGGCACCGGATTTCTTCGTGCCCGAAGTGTCGCCGGACTTCTGATAATCGCTGGTTGTCGATTTCTTAGGTGCCGGTGTGTACGAGCGTGGGCCGGATTTAAATCCGCCGCCGCGTTTTGCATCTACCAGATTTGGCGAAGTGAAGGCGAAAATCAGTGTAAACGCCATCACAACCATCGTTAATTTCTTTAGCATTGAAGTAATTGCCCTCCTATGAATGTTAGTATGATCTAATGCTATACAGGTAATACGGACTAGCCGCTGTAACGTTTCAAATTTTAAAGGAACTCGGAATAAATTTGAGTGAAAGATCGCATTCTATTCGAAAGAACCGCTCCGAAGAGGTTCCGGTTTACGCTTCAGCTAGGAAAGGCAGGGGAAGAAATTGGGTGAAAAGAATATTTTGGCGTATTTTAAAAGCCCGGAGGAAGCCGATGGCGTAGCTAAAAAGCTTAACGCATTGCGGGCTATTGAGGTATCGGTTGACCGTTTCAGCCGTTACGCCGGCGAAGGATATGACCCGATGAATCCGATCACGGGGAAGGTGAGCAGCCTGGCGGCAATTACCCAGGATGCGGCGATAACCAATACCTCGGCAGGGATCTTGGCTGCGGCGGACCCGGCGGCCAGCGGAATGAGTCATGGCGGTCAAGGAGGTCCAACCGGTCATGACATATTGCTAACGGCTATCGTCGATGAAGGGATTCACCATCAAGCGCTCCGAATCGTTGAGGAAGCCGGCGGGCTTTTGTAACTAGAAATTCTGTTAAAAATCTGTAATTCATGGAAGGAGACTGACTGTTTATGAATGAATCGAATCCGGACCGTATTACCAAAAGACGATCAAGCCCATCATCCCGCATTTCCATCGGACATAACGAGGACGTTGAATTCTCTGATGAACTCGCGGATCAGGAAGATTGGGAAGCGCTTGAACGCAGCGAACGGGCCGACGCTCGGCAACAAGGACAGCATAGTTCCTGGCCTGGACGATGAACCTCGGTGCACAATAACATAGATCGTTTAAATTTACGAAACTCCATATAATCTCTCCATCAAGCCGCCGGGGCCGTACCCGGCGGCTTTTGTTCTGAACGGGTCAACGTAATTCTTGACAGTGATAGTTAAACATATTATGTTGAAGGTAATTAATTTTTCCATCGAAATAATTAATTATTTAGGAGGGAAACCCATGAAAATTTCGTTGGGTGGCTATTCGTTCAATTCATTATTTTTGGAAGGAAAAATGGATGTGTTCGGCTATTTGGAAACGGTTAAATACCGTTACAGGCTGGATGCGGTCGATTTGTGGAACGCCCAGATTGCAGAACGTACAACACCGCTTCTTACCTTGGCGGATGACAGCTACTTGCGTAAAGTCCGGGAAGCACTGGATGAGAGAGAATTGAGGCTGATCAATCTTGCGGTGGACACGGCTCATCTCTGGGACCCGGATCCCGAAATGCGGGAAGCGCTTTATCAGAATGCCCTGGCTCATATAAAGGCGGCGGTCCTTTTGGGGGCTGACAGTGTCCGAATCGATACTGGGGGCTACGATGAGCATGATTTTTCGGAAGAAGCGTTTGATTGGATCGTCACCAAGTACCGGGAGTATTGCCGGATTTGCAGCGATTACGGGATAAAAGTCGGCCTTGAAAATCACATGGGCCCGTCCCTTATGCCGAAGCAATTGGCCCGGATCGCACAAGCGGTGGATGAGACGAATTTTGGGATTCTCGTTCATTTGAACCGTTGGGACGATGACCGTGAACGTGGCAATGAAATCGTGGCTCCTTGGGTCATTCACACTCATTTTGATTACAACACCGCTGCATCGGAGAATGCTTCCGAGACCGTCCGGATGCTCCGGCGTTACGGTTATGACGGTCACTGGGCGATCGAATATAATCCGCCGTCTAATCCATATATTGAAATTGAGCATGTCATTTCGCAAGTAAAAAAACGTCTGGCTGAATCGGACACCTGAACAATAACATTAACAGGGACCAACAGGAGGAACAATATGCAGAATATAAAAATCGGGCTTATAGGTGCGGGACAGATCGGAAAAATGCATCTGGACCAATATATGAACATTCCGGGAGCACAGGTGGTTGCCGTATGCGACGTCAACGCTGATGAAGCTGGGCAGGTGGCGAAGAAATACGGAATTCCCAAGGTGTACAGTGATTTCCGCGAGCTTCTGGAACAGGAGGATCTAACGGCCGTGGATGTATGCCTGCATAACAACCTGCACCAGCCGGTGACCTCGGCGGCTTTGGAAGCAGGCAAACATGTCTATTGCGAGAAGCCGATCGCTGGCTCCTATGCGGACGGACTTCGCATGGTTGAAGATGCGGAACGGTACGGCCGGATGCTGCATATTCAGCTCGGAACATTATACGACACGGAGACCTGGGCAGCAAAACGCCTTATAGACGAAGGGAAACTCGGCAAGTTGTATCATGCGCGCTCAACAGGATTCCGGCGCCGGAATCGCCCTTTCGTGGACGGTTACGGTACCGCCTCTTTCACACGGAAAGAAACGGCCGGTGGAGGAGCCCTGTATGATATGGGCGTCTATCATATTTCCCGGATGTTGTATTTGCTTGGCAATCCGCAGGTACAGCGGATCACCGGACAAGTGTATCAGGAGATGGCGATGGATGAGGAGCGCAGGGCGGCTAGCGGGTTCAATGTGGAGGAAATGGGT
The DNA here is from genome assembly GCA_002439285.1 of Paenibacillaceae bacterium UBA6304. GTDB lineage: Bacteria > Bacillota > Bacilli > Paenibacillales > Paenibacillaceae > Fontibacillus. The sequence continues at coordinate 903 of DJTQ01000182.1, read as the reverse complement.
GCCGGCTTCGTCAAAATGGAAGGAGGGATCACCATGGATATTATCGAATCCTGGTCCCTTCATCTTGGCGGCTTGGAAGGCAGTGCACTCGCCGGATCGGAAGGCGGGATTCGCTTCTCCGGGGCGGTCTCCGATAAGGAGCCGAATCGTTTCTCCTACCATACGACGATCGCGGATCTCGATATGGATTGTACAGTGAATCTGGAACTAGCCGCACTCCGTCATCAGCGGCTCAGCCCTTACCCGGATGTCTACGCTTCGTCGCAGCACCATTGGATCGCCGCTTTATCGGGCCATGTACCGCTCCTGCCGACAGCGCGGATTGCTTTAAATACCATGTTGATCAGCGAGGGATTGTTCCTCTCCCATGAGCTGGGACGCGAAGTTACGGCGGAAGAAGTGCAACAACATTCGGTCTCTCGCTCCATTTCTTTATAAGAATCAAAATAGCTACGAGGTGAACATAGAGAGATTTTGATGTGGAGAGGGAGGGCAGTCCGTATGTTGGAAAGTCCGGGTGGGGTTCAACGCCATGCATACCTGATGTTGAAGGTGTTCAATTTTGTTTTGTACGGTGCATTGGCCATTTTCGGAACCTTTTTCGCTTTGTATCTTAAGGATCTCGGTGTATCAAATATCGCGATCGGGGCCATCCTGGCGGGCGGGCCGGTCGTATCGCTGATCGCTAACCCGTTTTGGGCTTATTGGGCGGATCGGCTCCGCAACAACCGGTTGATCCTAATCATCACGCTCGCGGCGGCACTGATTGTGATGCAATTCGTCTTTCTGAGTCATCATGAACCGGTCATCTACGGCACCCTGCTGGTGTTTTTCCTTTTCCAGAGTCCCCTGTTTTCGCAAAGTAACAGTTTAATCTTGAACTCGATCCAAGGAACCGGGCTA
>DJTQ01000183.1 GCA_002439285.1 Paenibacillaceae bacterium UBA6304 | reverse complement strand
TGCTGCCAGTTTGTTTTGCGTCCCCAAGCGATCCCTCCTGAGCTGGGGAGCTTCGACTGCTTTTTTACAGACCCGCCATATACGCTGCAAGGATTGAAGTTGTTTCTGGCGCGTGGTGTAGACAGAATGCGTGCGGAGGCCAACCTCCCGATCTTCTTGTCCTTCGCACATAAGTCACCGATGGCCACACTGAATATGCAGAAAATGTTTGCATCGTTCGGCTTGTCCGTACACGCCATCCACCCTCGCTTCAATATGTATAAGGGGGCTTCCATCATCGGCAACGAGAGTCAAATGATCGTGCTGCAAACAACAAGACAACGTGGCTCCCTCGAAACAGCCGACCTGGACCCATGGATATACACAAGGGAAGTCAGGGGGATGATTGGGCAGCCGAACATGCATGAATAGTTCAAAACGAATCCACATTTGACCCGTAAATGCTTCACTGACAATTTATCATGATTATGCTATGCCAAAAATCAAGTACAAGAGCAGGTTATCGAAAAGATAGCCCGCTCTTGTTTTTTACAAAGAAGAAAAACATAGCTTGACAAGTATAAGAAAAAGCGTTTCGAAGCCCCTTGAAAAAAACGAGGAGGTTACGCCTTTGAACTACTTGGATTAAATGGTGCATGGTTCGTCCTAAGCGATCCAAACGCCACAATTGAAGATCTAGATTTTGATCTACCGTAGAGACACGAGCATATCCTATTTTCATCCTGTTCCTTCTCTCTTGTGTAAAATAACTTAAATAGGTATATCAATCTGAACATCCATTACTTTAGACGGTTTTTGAACACAAAAAAAGAAAGATTTTGATAATCTTTCTTTCCTGCTCCTGCTCAGCGTGTCCAGAAAGTTGTATCTTTCTGGACATATTTAAAGGTGGTATCTCCTTTTAGGGATACGTACCTAAGTATCATTATAAAGTTGAATAGGAAACCATCACAAAGTGGTGTCAGGTTCGAACCCGTTCCAGACGATAGTCTGCTCCGTAGAAAAGCGAGTGGTAAGTCGGGCAGGCTTGGTTGCTTTGCCAATGGCGACAAGCAGGACGGGAATATATCGGGTCGGAACGTTAAACGCCTTGACGAAGGCATCAGCGTCGAAACCGACCATCGGGCCTGAGTCGAGACCTTTCGCTCTCGCAGCCAGCATCAATTGCATCGCTGCAAGAGAAGCGTTGCGAATTGCCTCGTCTCTCCGGTAAGTCGGCGTTGCATTCGCATAAGCGCCTTCGATTTGACCGATCAATGTCGGATACGATGCATAACCCGCATACGCATCTTCAAGCCCTGCTTGAACGATGGGGCGGTACACGGTCTCGACATTCCGATTTGCCTGCAAATCTCCAAGAATCGCGATGGTGACGGAAGCATTGACGACTTGCTTCTGGCTGTTGGCGATCGAGAACAACTTCTCCTTCGCCGCCGAATCGGTGAATGCGACGAACTTCCAGTGCTGAAGATTCCAGGATGACGGTGCGGTGCCGGCGAGCGTCAGCAGCTCCTTGATCTCGTGTTCGCTAAGCGTATGCGAGGGATCGAAATATCTGACAGAATGACGTTCGCGGAAGATGGATATGAAATCAGTTTGCGCATCGGAAAACATTACTCACCAACTCCTTAACCTAATATAATGAGTGCCTTTATAACACATCCGGGCAGAAGAGTTAGCCGTTCTATACAGAAATCAGAAATGGTTTATTCAACTATCTTGCCCGTTTCAGCTTCGTCGGTTGCGCCTAGAAATTTATAAACCGCCAGTAACCGGAAGATATGTACCCGTTACAAACCGTGAGTCGTCTCCTGTTAGAAAGGCTACAGCCCCTGCTACATCTTCAGGATTCGCGATACGACTGAGCGGCGTAAAGTTACTAATGATTTGCTTGTCTGTATCCGACATAAATGCGGTAGCATCGGTTTGCACTAAACCTGGAGCGACCACGTTGGCCGTAACGCCTTGCGGACCGAACTCGTGAGCGATGTAGGAAGAAAAGCTGTCCAGTCCTCCTTTCGCCGTTCCGTGAGCGATCATGTACGGCGACGGGTTTTTCCCCAAGCTACTTGAAATATATATAATTCGACCTGCCTTCTGTTCCACCATGGACGGAATAACCGCTTTTGTCGTTACGAAGGCAGCTTTGAGCTCATCATTCAGTTTTTGCGAAAAGTCCTCCCACGTCATTTCTGCGAAAGGCTTTGCCACAAAATTCATATTTGCATTGCATACCAATCCATCGATCCGGCCGTAAGCCTCCTTCACCGAAGCAACGAGTTGAGAAAATTGCTCTTGACTGCGTACATCTGCCTGCAGAGAGATGGCCTCCCCACCAGTCGAACGAATATCCGATACGACAGACTCCGCCGCTCCGTGATTGCTTAAATAGTTGACGACGACCGTTGCGCCTCGCGCAGCCAATAATAGACACGCTGCTTTTCCGATTCCTCTGCCTCCACCTGTTACAATGACGACTTTTCCTTTTAATTGCATTCACTATACTCCCTTTCGTTCACTGGTTTGGAATGGAATTAGCGCAGCTTGTTAAAGAAAGCTCGAATGTCTTCGATTAACAAGTCCGGCGCTTCAAGCGCTGCGAAATGGCCACCTCGGTCAAATTCCGACCATTGCACGACATGATGATCGCGTTCGACCAACCGCCGAATCGAAGAATCGTTCGGAAATACGGCAACGCCTGTCGGAACGGAAGTTCGTGCTCCTGGTACCCCCCACGACACAGAATCTTCCTTGTAAATACGAGCTGAGGACCCAGCTGTTCCGGTAAACCAATATAACGATACGTTTGTCAGCAATAGGTCGCGATCTACGGCATCTTCCGGGAGCGAAAAGGAAGGGTCGGTCCATTCTTTAAATTTCTCGATAATCCATGCCAACTGTCCGACTGGCGAATCCGTGAGGCCATACGAAAGCGTCTGCGGACGCGTTGCCTGAATGACCGCATACCCCGAGGCTTCAAATCCTTGAGAGGTTAATCTTTTATATCGGTCCATTTCCGCATCGGTCAAACCCTCGCTTTCCGACGGATCTCCTATAGGGAAAGCTGTCAACCCGTTGCAATGAATACCAATAACACGGTCCGGAGCGAAGGATCCTAGTTTCGGAGAAATAATGGCTCCCGTATCTCCTCCTTGTGCCCCAAAGCGTTCGTAGCCCAATCGACTCATCAGTTCCGCCCACGCCTTTGCTACACGGCTGGTGTTCCAACCAGGTACCGTCGTCGGACCGGACAACCCGAAGCCTGGAATCGAAGGGATGACCACGTGGAAAGCGTCCTCCGATCGACCACCATACGCCTTTGGATCAGTTAACGGACCGATGATATTGATAAATTCGATAATGGATCCCGGCCAACCATGGGTAAGGATCAGCGGCATGGCGCCTTGTTCAGGGGATCGCACATGGAGGTAGTGTATTTCTTGTCCGTCAATCATCGTTGTATATTGCGGAATTCGGTTCAATGCTTCTTCATACTTTCGCCAGTCGTACCCAGTCCGCCAATATTCTGCGAGTTCGGCAAGGTAATGGACAGGTACACCATAATTCCAGTCAACTCCGTCTAATTCGTCAGGCCAGCGGGTGCGTGCCAAGCGCTCACGTAGGTCGTCTATCGATTGCTCAGGAATATGGATTCGGAAAGGCTTGATATCGACGTTATCGTTGCTAGCGATGCTCTCAAGTGGTTGTTTAATTTTACTCATTCGGATTACCTCCTCAAATGTTCGGAATCATGCTTGCAGCATTGATCTTTGAACTTATGGTAACCCATCCTTGTTGACAACGGGCTGTCAACAACCCCGATATATTTCGCTGATTTCTATCGCGGCTTTTTTTACAGCCAAAGCAATCCTCGTGGGTTCTACCACGCACACCCCTGTTCGAAAACTGAGTAGAAAGCCAATCAACCAGTCGTTGTCCGGGTAATGTACGCGTACGATTAACGACCCATCTGACTGCCGTTCGATTTCGGACTCGTCAAAATGATCCTCGGCCTGAACTCTTGCAGCCCCATTGAATTTGAGAACCAGATCGATCATGTTATCTTCGCGCTTTGGGCCCCATTGCTCGTTTAATTCAGTTAAAGAAACCGCCCGTCGCTCAAACTTGTCATGGAGCGCTGATAATCCGCGGATCCTTGAAAGTCTGAAGTTGCGAAAATCGTTTCGTTGTAAGCAGAAACCGTACAAATACCAGGTATACCCCTTCAAAACGAGACCCATCGGTTCAATCCGCCGCTCGGTTTCATTTCCCTGCATGTTTGTATAGGTGAAGACAACCACCTTGGTTTCTTCAATGGCTTTGCTCAATGCTTCATATTTTAACTTTTCGCCGTGACTCTTTCGCCAAGGGTTTAGGTCGATCATGATGGGCTCCGTCTTACTGAAACCCTTCCCCTCTGCTTTCGACACTAAAGCGCCAACTTTTTCCAATAATACGTCAAGTTTCCCGCCGTTATATGCTTTTGCTGAATGAAGTCCATGCAAGGCAGTCGTGAGTGTGGCGAGTTCATCCATGGATAACATCTGCCTGTCTAGGCGAAAGCTCTCCATGATTTCGAAGCCGCCTTCTCCGCCTGTATAAGAAACGATCGGGATACCTGCCATATTCAGTCGTTCCAGATCGCGGTAAATTGTGCGCAAAGACACTTCCAATCGGTCGGCCAAGTCCTGGGCTTGCACCCGTTTTCGATTCAATAACAAGATCGTAATGGCCATAAGTCTTTCAAGATTCATGACTTTTTCTCCTCTCTGACTCTCTTTTTTCGATTATGAAATGTGGGGGGCTTTAGATTATTAAAGATTATTATATACAAGCCATCGTTAGTAATGGAGATCAACTTGGTTATTGCGCTAATCTGCCCGTATGAGAGTTGCTCCAGAAGCCGGACACTAGAAAGCGAAATCATTTATGCAAAAAAACAAAGACTGTCACCACTCGCTAACACCCCGAGTGGGACAGCCCTTATATTACAACCTCAGATATTGTGTTCTCTGCTTTTAATCTGCCTTTATTCCACTTTGCTGACCTTCATAATAATGCGAGATTTCCACAATTAAAGCGCCCATTCGTTCTATCTCCGGCACGATAATCCGGCTTATCCCTCTATCTCGAAGCGCTTCAGCCGTTACTTTGCCGACAGCGGCAGCCAGCACATTCTGTTCAAAGACGGATTTCACCTCTTCTTCACGTCCATGTTCTCTCGCATAATCAAATAAATATCCGACTTGAACTCTTGTCGTGAAACAAACCGCATCCACTTCTCGCTGAATCAGTTCATTCATAATCAGTGCAAGCGTCTCCTGCTCAGGAGCATGATAACGATACGGCAGTACGGCTTGAACATCCATGCTGCCTTTGCTTTGGATAAACTGATATAACTGCGACGACAACTCGCCATGAAGCTGTATCCACACCTTTTGATCGGTAAAATCAAACACCTCAAGTTTTTCGATCATACTGGCTACTGTTCCATCATCATCACAGACGACCGGATGAATACCGGCTTTCTTTAAAAAGGCGTTTGTTTTATAACCGCGGCAAGATATCTTCGTTTCTTTCAATCTCTTTTCGAAATCAGATACAGCATTAAGCCTCTCCGCAGCCTGAATCATGGCTTCAAATCCAATCCCTGTCGTGAAAATAAACCAGTCAGCCCCCTGCTCGATAAAACGTTTTACATCCTCTTCCACTTCAACCGGATCCGAATCCGTTAATCCCTGAAGTGAACGGACAAGGGGGATTCCACCTCTTCGTTCAATAATTTCAGCCATTTCTTCCGTCTTTTGCGACCCGGCAATGACAATTTTTTTGTTCTGAAGGTCTTTACTCATGGAACATCCCTCCCTCAAGTAAGTAAACCAATTCGTACCTCGTTCCCGAGAACTTGAACCGGATAAGTCCGAACCTGTCCCGTATCAGGATCAAGCACCTGACCATCCGTCAACGAAATTTTCCAGTCACAGATCGGGTCGAACAGGACCTCCCCGGATATCATTCCTTCTGCAATCGTGCCTCCGCGCGGCCCAGGGCTTTTATTCTCAAGTGCATAGATTTGTCCGTCCGTTGTCTTGAATACCGCAATCACTTCCGTACCCAAGCGCACAACCCGTCCCAGTCTCTCCGTGAAATCATCCACATTGCCAACAAGGTAATACGTGTATTCATTTCTATTCCACATCGGTTCCATCTTGCAGCCCCTTCCTATTTTAGTCCTGTTTCGTGGAGACACTGATTTCTTCAAACATCCGTTCCCTTAAATTTGAATTGTTCAGGATTTCACTCCAAGGTTCCTTCACCTGCGCCAGGGCGACCTCCATTCGCTCAGCCAAAGCCCGGCGGTTATCCAGATCATTGACTACAGCTTCGGTTACGGACTCTAGTCCTATCCGTTCAATCCAATCAGAGGTCCGCTCCAGATATTTGCCTGTCTCCCGGTAGTACTGCATAAACGCGGAGACAATCTCCAGAAGCTCTTCATCTGTTCGCACCTTGCACAGCAGTTCAGCAAGTTGGGCTTTAATCCCGCCATTACCGCCAACGTAAATTTCCCAAGCCCCCTCATTGCCGACGATCCCAATATCCTTGGTTGATGACTCCGCGCAGTTACGCGGACAGCCGTTGACGGCAAGCTTGAACTTAGCCGGCATATCTAACCGTTCGAACTTCTTCTCGAGCGTTATTCCCATTCCCATCGAATCTTTTGTGCCAAAACGGCAGAACTGTGATCCCACGCAGGTCTTGACCGTACGCAGCGCCTTCGCATACGCATAACCGGACGGCATGCCAAGGTCCTTCCAGATCTTCGGCAGGTCTGCCTTTTTGACCCCAAGCAGGTCAAGCCGCTGACCACCGGTTACCTTAACCAGCTTGACATTGTATTTCACCGCTATATCAGCAATAAGTCTGAGATCCTCCGGAGTGGTTACCCCGCCGTACATCCGCGGCACAACGCCAAATGTTCCGTCCTTCTGGATGTTCGCATGCATCCGTTCATTTACAAAACGTGAATCCTTCTCGTCCACATGCTCAGCTGGCCAGATCATACCCAGATAGTAGTTCAGCGCCGGACGACATTTGGAGCAGCCCTCCGGGTTATCCCATTCCAGCGCATACCTTACTTCTTTAGAGGTGATCAGCCCCTTTTCTTTAATCGCCGTCACGACTTCATCTCTGCTCAATGTGGTACAAGAACAGATTGCTTCCTGTTTCGCTGCTGCTGAATCATATTTGTCCCCGAGCACAAATTGAAGAATCTGCTCTACAACAGGCCGGCAGCCTCCACAAGATCGCGATGCACTTGTCGCCACCTTGATCTCTTCCACTGTGGTTAATCCTTTTTCGTTAATGGCATCCACGATATGTTTCTTCGTCACACCATTACATCCGCAAACGATTTCTTCATCCGCCAGCTCAGCGACCGTATTCCCCGTCTCCACAGAGGCTTGGCCCACAATCGCATCATGAATGGCTTCCGTCATAACCGTGCCCGTTCGAATCCACTGCTGCAGTCTGGAGGATTCCTTACCGTCACCGACCAGAACACCACCGACGATCCGTCCGCCGCGGAGCAGCACTTTTTTGTAAATACGTCGCCAGTCATCATGCATCCGGACAATAGACAGCCCTTCTGCATCCATAAACTCACCAGCGGAGAACACGTCTACACCAGATATTTTGAGCTGAGTAGATACCACAGATCCTTCATACGGCTTCGTATCCACTCCGCACAGATGCTTCGCAAGCACAGCCCCCTGCTCAAACAGTGGTGCTACGAGCCCATATGTAATGCCCCGGTGCTCGTTACATTCCCCGACTGCATATACATCCGGTACCGAAGTACGCATATAATCATTCACAAGAATACCCTTATTTACAGCTATACCGCTTTCCTTAGCTAATGCAATATTCGGACGAATTCCTACCGCCATGACTACGAATTCCGCATCCAATGTCGTTCCGTCGGAAAAACGAATACCGCTGACTCGCTTGTCCCCCAGAAACTCCTCGGTCTGCTTGCCTGTAGCGAATTTCAAGCCTTGGCTTTCCAGCTCTGCCTGAAGCATCAGGGAGGCGGTATGGTCCAACTGACGCTCCATGATTTCCTCAAACAGATGGACCACCGTCACATCCATCCCCAGTTTAAGCAGTCCTTTAGCTGCCTCTAACCCAAGTAAGCCTCCGCCAATTACGGCAGCCTTCTTGTACTGATCAGCCGCATGCAGCATATTCTCGCAGTCCGCAATGTCCCTGAAACCTACAATTCCTTCTTTATCTGCTCCCGGAACCGGAAGTATAAACGGGTTGGAACCGGTTGCAATGATCAGTGTGTCATACGGAACTTCCATGCCGTTGTCTGCCTTCACGGTTTTTTGCTCCGTATCAATATGCGTTACAGTCGTTCCCGTATACAGCTCTATTCCGTTCTCTAGATACCAATCCCTATCGTTTAAAATGATATCTTCTACCGCCTTACTCTTCTCTAGCACATACGATAATTGAATACGATTGTAGT
>DJTQ01000053.1 GCA_002439285.1 Paenibacillaceae bacterium UBA6304 | reverse complement strand
CCAATATGGAGTTATGGGAGGTAATAAGCGTGGAATACTACAAGCCCGTCGAAATCGCCAGAGAACTTCATATCAGTACAAGCGCCCTACGGCATTATGAATCATGGGGTGTGGTACCGGCCCCAGCCCGCGCTGCTAATGGTTACCGTCTTTATACCAGGGAACACCTTGCTTACTTCCGCTGTATTCGCGCGATGTTCCCGGGGTTTGGAGTGCCCGTGACTTGTGACGTACTGCGTTTCATCCAGAAGAAGGACATCGATGCGGCATTTTGGTTGGTCAACAAGCAGCAGGCTATGCTTCATCATGAAAAAGCCGCCGCCGAACAAACGCTGGCGATGCTGGATTCACTTGAACTCCCACCATTGCCGAACAGGAAATTGAAGGAGCGCATGACGATCGGAGAAATCGCGGACTTTACCGGTTCAACCCCTTCCGCGATCCGCCACTGGGAGAAGGAAGGATTAATCGCACCCGAACGCGATCCCGATAACGGGTATCGTCTGTACTCACCAGTGGATGCGCGTAAAATCCTGCTCATTCGCACCCTGAGGGGCACGGTTTATTTTCTGAAGAGCATGAAAGAAATCGTCGGGGAATTAAACAATCAAAGTATAGATAAAGCCAAAAGAATTACCGAGCAGGCCATCTCCTCGATCCATATGCGGAATAGACAACAATTTTTCGGCGTACATCAACTGATCGAACTTTGTAAAGAAGTGGGATTAAACGGTCTAGAACCACCCGCATTTTAAATATGGTTACAAAATATATATTATGTAAACCATTTGATTCAGGATCAAAAATAGCATAACCCGAATCGTAGCCGACCCGGATTATGCGGGAATAGGAATGCGCTATTCTAGCCTGCTTATCAAATCTTGAATTTCGAGAAAATGTTCTCCGAATCCAACGAATACCCGATCCCCGATTACAATCGTCGGGACGATCTGTTTTCCTGTCAATTCCCAGACGATTTTGGGATACTCTTCGCTCTCCTAACAATTGAACTCCTCAAAAGCCACCTCATGTTCTTTAAAATATCGCTTGGCGTTATTGCAATCACTGCAAGTCGGAATCGTATAAATCTTCACTGGGGTTGTCATTTCGAAACCTCTCCTCTCCTGAATAAGTACGATCTATGCTGCCGCTTGCTGTAATTCTTCCAATGGGATGCGATCCACAAATTTACTGAATTTCTCTTTAAGCTTAGCATGGGTTTTATAAAATTCGATCAGGGCAATAACGGCCGGGATAAGCCGGTTAGCGGCGACGCCTGTCACGAGCTTGCTGGCGAACTTCGGTTTAAGGCCTTTGGGATCTCCACCAACATAGATATCGAAGGTATCCCTCATCTTCACTACGCCGATATCTTTGAGCAAAGGTTCGCTCGTTCCGAGCGCGCAGCCTGCATAACCGATCTTGAGCGGTGCGGGCGTCTCGATCCCCGCTATCGCCTCGTTTAAGGCTTGGGCCGTACTCAGTCCTGCCTCTTCCGCCCCTCTGCAAAACTGGCAAGCGATCAAGCCTTTGCTGACAAAGCCCGTAGGGTATACTTCAAGACCCGAATGCTGAAGTTCGCCTTCAATCCCTTCGACATCTGTGTCAGGCACCTCGATATAGAGCTGCCTGAAGTTGGTCATTTCAATCATGGAATCCGGCGCTGCGGCGGTTCCGAGCTTAATCAGTTGCTCCGGCGTAAATAAGGCTCCGCCTAACTGAACTGCCGGGGCAACAGCAATCCTTGTTCGATCTTCCATGGTGTCCTCCTTAATTAACCACATTAATTAATTGCATTAATTAATTGACGATTCATTTAATTAATGTGATTAATTTATAGTGTAATCCTTATGCTACCTAGTGATTAATACACTCTTCCTCTAACGATCCTTCCACTTATCCAGCGCGGAAATTAGCGTATTTTGACACGTTGCAACCGGAGCGCATTCAAGACCACGGAGACAGAGCTCAGCGCCATCGCCGCCCCTGCAAGCCATGGGGCAAGCAGCCCAATCGCTGCAATAGGAATCCCCAATGTGTTATAACCAAGCGCCCAGAACAAGTTTTGCTTAATATTTCTCATCGTCTTGCGGCTCATATAGATCGCATCAGGAATGCTGGACAGATCCCCGCGCATCAGGGTCACATCAGCCGCCTCCATGGCTACATCCGTTCCTGTGCCGATAGCCATTCCGATATCCGCTGTAGCAAGCGCAGGCGCATCATTGATGCCGTCTCCGACCATGGCCACGATCTTTCCTTGGGCCTGCAGCTTTTTCACTTCTTCCGCTTTCCCTTCCGGAAGCACTTCTGCACGGACATGATCGATTCCGACCTGCGAGGCGATTGCCTTGGCCGTCCGCTCGTTATCCCCCGTAATCATGATGACTTGAATGCCCATTTCTTTCAAACGGCTGACCGCGTCTTTCGAGGTTTCCTTGATCGTATCCGCAACGGCTACCATCCCCGCATAGCGGTTATCGAACGCGACCAACATCGCAGTCTTGCCGTCTTCCTCCAGCCGGGACATGGCGTCATAAGCCTGTTTGGCGTCCACCCCATGCTTCTCCATTAACCTGCGGGTCCCCACTAGCAATGTCTTTCCGTTAGCAGTCGCTTGAATTCCGTAGCCCGGGATCGCTTCAAAAGAGTCCATATCGGCCAATGGAATATCCTTCTCTCTGATTCCCGCTACAATCGCTTCGGCCAGCGGATGCTCCGAGTTTTTCTCGGCTGCGCCGACGAGGGCAAGAAATTCTTGTTCATCGCCTTCCGCCAATACGTCCGTAAGGACCGGTTTCCCGTTGGTTACTGTCCCGGTTTTATCGAGAATGATGGCGTTGATTTTATGAGTTTGCTCCAGATGCTCGCCGCCCTTGAACAAGATACCGAATTCGGCAGCCCGACCGGATCCTGCCATAATGGAGGTCGGTGTAGCCAAACCAAGCGCACAAGGACAAGCGATGACGAGTACGGCAATCGCTTTCTCCAAAGCTTCCGCAAAATTTCCTGGTGTTACTAGAAAGTACCAGATTAAGAAAGCTACTACAGCGATCCCTACGACAATCGGAACAAAAATACCGGAGATAACGTCTGCCACACGTTGAATCGGGGCTTTCGAACCTTGGGCTTCCTCCACGACCTTGATGATTTGAGCGAGCGCCGTTTCCTTGCCTACTTTGGTCGCTTGAATGCGCAGCATGCCATTTTTGTTGAGGGTCGCCCCAATAACGGCATCGCCCGGCTTCTTCTCTACGGGAAGGCTTTCACCGGTCAGCATCGATTCATCGACCGAAGACAAACCTTCCAGCACTTCCCCGTCCACCGGTATTTTATCTCCAGGACGAACCAGCACGATATCTCCGGCCAAAACCTCTTCCACCGGAATCGTAAGCTCCTCGCCGTTCCGGACAACCAGCGCAGTTTTAGCCTGAAGGCCCATCAGCGATTTGATCGCCTCGGATGTGCGACCTTTCGCCAAGGATTCGAACAATTTGCCCATGATGACTAACGTAATCAGCACTGCACTCGTTTCATAGTACAACGAAGGGCCATGATGCACGCTTCCGCCTTGTGCAGCCCATACGATCGTGAGGTATAAGCTGTAGAAGTAAGCGGCCGAGGTGCCAAGCGATACCAACACATCCATATTGGCACTGCCATTCCGG
>DJTQ01000051.1 GCA_002439285.1 Paenibacillaceae bacterium UBA6304 | reverse complement strand
ATATGGACTCGATCATGAAATACGTCAACATGGCCGGCGACGCGGTAAACTCGCTATTGGACTCGATCGGCTTCGGAGATGGCAAGAAGGCTACGCTCGAGGTGAATGGCCATGCGGCAGGGCAGGCGACTGCGAACGGCGGACCGCCGACAAGCAAATATCACGGGATGGACTATGTCCCTTATGACGGCATGATGGCCCGGTTACATAAGGGCGAACGGATCATGACGGCGAGCGAAAACCGGGAATTCTCCCAAGGCGGCACAGGGGGAACGATATCGATTACGGGCAATACGTTTAACGTCCGTCAGGAATCCGATATCGACGCGATTGCCAGAGCGCTGGCCCGCGAGATTAAAGCGGCGGGAGGATTGATGGCATAATGGCGGCCTTAGAATTCTGGCTGAAGACGATTGATGAGAAGGAATGGCTCTGGTTGCCGGTGAATCCGGAGCAAGTCTCCGTCAAAACCTCGCATGGCTATGACGACGTGCAGGTTACGGAGTTGGGAGAATACACGGTGATCGGGGAGGCTGCACTGAAGGAATATGCTTTTGCGTCCTTCTTTCCGCGGGATTATCATCCAGGCTACTGCGAATATGAAGACCTCCCGGTTCCTTGGGACACGGTGGAGAAGATCGAGAGTTGGATGAAGAGACGAAGTCCTGTGCGCCTGGACATTACCGGAACCAAAATCAAAGGTTTGGTCACGATTCGGTCCTTCCAGTATAGCGAACGCGCGGGGAGCCCGGGCGATGTGTACTATGAATTGGAGTTGAAGGAGTACAAAGAGGTACAGTTCCGCCAGGTGGAGACATCCGGATCCGGCAAAGCGATGGTTATTACGGGGGAGCACCGCCCCGATACCAAGAAGCCTCCCGCATCCTATGTCGTCGTTCCTGGAGATACACTATGGAAAATCGCCCAGCGGACGCTCGGAAACGGAGACCGATGGAAAGAAATTTATGCGGTCAACGGAGCTGTCATCGGGAAGAATCCTAACCGAATATCCCCCGGACAGAAGCTGGTGATCCCTAAATGAACTGGAATGTCATCTACAAGGATGCGAACCAAAACGTCTATTTGGATCATATCGTCAAGTTGATTCAGTGGTCCGGCGATATCAAGCAGGCTTCCCGCAAGCTGGTTGTGGAACTGTCCAATACGGGGGACCTTCGGAAACTGTTCATGACGTTCGAGAAAGGCGCGGAGCTGCGATTGATCCTAAATGAGAAGCAGGAGCTGTTTCGCGGCGTGTTGTTTGCGGATCAGATCAACGCCAAGGGGCAAATGACTTTAACGGCTTATGACGACAATATTTATCTGACCAAAAGCAAGGATACGAAAATTTTTCGCGGTCAATCCGCATCGGCTATCATCAAACGGCTGTGCAATGAGTTTTCCGTACCGACGGGAGAAATACACGATACGGGTTATGTGATTCCGAAGCTGGTTTTCCGTGAGAAAACGCTCTTTGAGATGATGGTGACCGCGCTCACCGAAACTCAAAAGCAAAACGGACAGCATTTTTGGATCACCTCAAAGGAAGGCAAATTGCAACTGCTTGCCCGGAAAGAGCAGGAAGGGAAGTGGGTTTTGGAAAACGGGGTCAACCTGCTGGATGCCAGTTACTCCCAATCGATCGAAGATACCCGTACACAGATTAAGGTCATCGGCGGCGACGCGAAGAAAAAGGAAATCTCCGCGAACGTCAAGGATGGAGAACTGATCAAGAGGTTCGGAGTCATGCAGCATTTGGAGAAGCCGGAAAAAGAAATGACCAAATCACAAATGGAGCAGAGGGCTAAGCAATTGTTGAAGGATTTGTCCACGATCGAGGATCAGGCCCGTATCGATTGTCTAGGCATACCCGATGTGGTTGCGGGTTCCTGTGTTTACGTCAAGGAATCGATAACGGGGATTCTCGGCGGATACTATGTATCGGCCGATGAACACCGGTTCCAGAACGGAAGCCATACGATGTCGCTGACCTTGTCGGCAACCGATGACATTCCGAAGATGGAATACAAGGAAGAAAAGAAGGGGGCCAAGTAATGGAACGCATTGAAGGCTCGGGAGCAAGCCAGCTGGTGCAGTTGATCCGCAAGATTGGATACAACAGCGAAATTACCTTCGAGCTTGCGACCGTTACGGCCAAACCTCCCGAACTGAAAATCAAGGTGGATCATATGAATGTGGAACTTGAAAAAGATGATCTAATCGTCGCCCAGTCGCTAACGAAGTATACACGGAAGGTGAACTTGAGCACAGAGAATAAAGCGGAGATCTCCTCATCCTCTATATCCCAGTCCTCAACTTTAACTTTAACCCAAGGAACGGGAAGCATAAAGTTCCTTTCCTTTGGGCTGGCCTCCGCAAAATTTGTCGCTAAAGAAGTTGAGCTGGAATTTATCGACGAGCTCAAGGAAGGCGACCGAGTCATCGTCGCCGGGATTCATCAGGGGCAGACCTATATTATTTTGGATCGGGCGGTGATGTATTAATGGGATTATCTCCGCTGCGAGGCCAAGAAGAGCGCTTTGTGGAAGTGAAGCCGACCCCGTCTGCTTCCCGAACTTACAGCCTCGATTTTAAATCGGGAGAAGTGGGCGAGCGGATGATTGATGGTAAAGAGGCGGTAAGCCAGTCCATCCGCAAGGCGATCCAAACGGCACGTTACCGTTATTTGATCTACAATGGCCAATACGGCTGTGAGCTTGAGAGCTTGCTGGGCCAGGACATTTCGCAGCAATTGTTAAAGAGCGAGATTACGCGGGTCATTACCGAGGCACTTCTGGAGGATGACCGTATTCAGGAGGTCCGGAATTTTCAGATAGTAAGGGATAGCGACAAATTGTTCGTCACGTTTACGGTCCTGACCAGCGAGGGAGTTATTGAGCAGGAGGTGAGTATTTAACCATGTATGAGAATCAGACGAAAGCAGCGATATTGCAGCGGATGCTGGACGCTACGCCGGTGGAGCTGGATAAGCGTCAGGGATCGGTCACCTTCGACTTGCTCTCCCCCGCCGCGATTGAGCTCGCGCATGCCTACATTGAACTGGATAATGTATTGAAATTCGGTTTTGCCGGTCCGCAGCAGCCGGGTGAATTTCTTGATTTGCGTGCGGGCGAATTCGGCCTTACCCGTCTTCCGAGCGTCAAGGCGGAGGGGGAACTCCTCTTCCGTGGCGACGAGAATACGGTAATCCCGCTTGGGACCGCCGTATCTACGGATGAAGAGGAAGCTGTCGTGTTTGTGACTTCCGAGGAAGGAATCATCAAACAGGGCAAAGCCGTTGTGAAGGCTAGTGCAGTTTTGGGCGGTAGCCGGGGGAATGTAGCGGCAAGCCGGATAACGCTGGTCCTGGGCAATCAATCGGGCATCGTTACCGTAACGAACCCGGACCCTTTTACCAACGGGGCGGAAATCGAATCGGACGAATCGCTCCTGGTAAGATATTTCGACCGCGTGCGCAGACCGGCGACCAGCGGCAATGCTTGGCATTATAGACAATGGGCTCTGGAAGTGCGGGGCGTTGGCGACGTGAAAGTATTTCCCGTATGGAATGGCGGGGGCACCGTGAAGCTGTCCATTCTGTCGGCAGATAAAAGAGCTCCAGGACAGGCGATCATCGATCGTGTCCAAGAAGCGGTGGAAGAGCGCCGCCCGGTTGGCGCCCTGGTCACCGTATCTCCCGCGCAGGAAGTGAAGATTGACGTTTCTGCCCGATTGACACTGGCACCCGGGGCGGTGTTGGGGGACGTGAAGGTGCAGTTTGCCAAGGAATTGGAGAATTATCTGGCGGATTTAGCTTTTCATAGCACCGTGGTTCCATATAACAGGGTGTTCGGACTTTTGCTTGATATTGAAGCAGTCACCGACTTTAAAGAATTGAAGATTAACGGAGCTTCGGAGAATCTGCAAATCAATGAGGATCAAGTGGCCGTAGCCGGGGCGGTGAATTTCGTTGTCTCGTAATATAAAGACCGATATGCTTGATTATTTGCCCCATTATTATGGCGACTCCCGCATAGTAAGGAATTTGACCGCCCGGGAAGCGAAAGAAATTATACAGCTGCAGGACCGGATTCAGGATGTACTGCAGCAGTTTTTTGTCGATACCGCAGTTTGGGGGTTGTCCTATTGGGAAACCGTTTGCGGTATTCCCGTTGACGAGAGCAAGCCTAAGGAGCAGAGACGTTCCGTCATTAAATCGAAGCTGCGGGGAGCCGGTACGGTGACCCTTGCCGTCATTAAAAATGTGGTGGATTCGTTTGAAAACGGAGAAATCCAAGTGCAGGAAATCTTCGATAAATACGAAGTGGTTATCACGTTTATCGGAAAGCGCGGCGTACCGCCGAATCTCAACGATGTAAGAACGGCGCTTCGCGAAATCGTTCCGGCCCATTTAAGCATCCGGTTCGAATATACGTATTTGAGATGGGAAGAGCTGGATGGCGCGAATTTAAATTGGGATGAGCTCGAGGCTCTTAACATGACTTGGGACCAGTTGGAAGTCTGGAAGCCCGAAGCTAAGAAATTGTAACTACATGTAATTAGAAAGGGGGAGCACGATGCCTAAACTACCTACCGGGTTAACAACGTTTGAGCCTTCCGACACCGTCAGAAGAATCGCGCAGAATGAGAATATTGAGGCTACCGACGCGCTATTCCACGGCACGAGCGGCCATCGCCATACGGGGAAGGCGGGTGATGCGCCGCAGATCCGGAGCGAGGGAATCGCCGGGGGAGCGGTGACGACCGATAAAATCGCATCGACTGCCGTTACCGGAGAGAAAGTGGCTCGCGCCGTGCTATGCCGCCGGCATTTGAAGTCCGGCCGAATCAGCGGAAATATCGCCAAATACAAAAAGGTTACGGTGACGGCCGGCCAGCTTAGCGGACTGCCAACAATACCGTATTATCAGAGCGGGCTGAACGATAACTTCTGGGCTCTCTACTCGGCCTACATTTTATTTCCCCAATCCATGACCGTGGCGCTGGGAGCGGAATATGCCGATATGGAGGGGGTCAGCTTTGAAAGAGGCTGGAACTCCGATCCCAAGGGCTTCTATGTGGATGTGAGCAGCGATAATATTAATTGGCGCAGAGCCTATTCCTATACGCGCAGCGGTACCGAGGAATTTCCGAGGTATCACCCGTTCGATCAGGCAATGAGCGGATCTTATGTCCGATTGACGGTCACGGCCCCGAATGATCAAACGGGAAATGCCATTATCGCCGGCTTCGGTGTATTCAGCAGAGCTTCACAGGAGAGCAGCCCCGACCTTCGACTGGAGCAAGGGTTGCTGCAATTTCATGATGGATCGGGGTGGAAAGGCGTGGGGATTAAAAGCGTACAGCGCGGGGCGACCAGCATCTCGTATTTTCATCCGAACGGGAACGGAACTTTAATTAGAGATGTGGTGATCACTCCGGTGAACCCGCAGAAAACCTTTGTAAATATGAGCACGTCCGGGCTGTCCCATTGGTTTCAAACCTCGCCCTTGATGGACGGTTCGGTTTGCGCCAGGCTCGTCGGGAATAACGTAGTGCGGTTTAATTTTATGGAGGGCTTCTATGAGGCCTATGCCGAGATTTCCTGGGAGGTGATCGAGTTTGCCTAATTACTATGCGCAAATCGATGAAGAAGGCCGTGTATTCGCGCTCAGCGAGCTGGCCGGAGAGGTTAAGCATGATCATCTGATTCCGATTAGCGAAGAGCAATATCAGGATCGCAGACTGATGCACACCAGGTATATCGATGGTAGTTTTCAAGGGTTATTTGCCGTGATAGAGGCCGATAAACCGGCCATCAAGCCGGATGGCGAAGATGTGCTGACGGTCCAGGTCACCGTGACCGACTGGCAGGGGAAGATACAGAAATCGTACAATGAGGACTTGGCGGTCGAACTGAACGGAATGCGGCAAAGTCTGAAATTGTCTAAGGGCACTGCGGAGATCACGATCAGCAGCAGCGAGCCGGGGCAATTTGTGATGAAGACTGCAGGCCTGGACCGGAATAGCGAGCTGAAGGTGGTGGTTACGGATGGCAACTAAGAAGCCGATGAAACAAACGCCTCATTTTCATATTCCGGCTGACCCGCTAAGGATCAGATCGGAGGAGATTCGGGCACGGCACCTAAGCAAACAAGAGCAGGGACTGCAAGCTGCGAAAGGGGCACAGGAGGACGGGGTGACTCTGGAGACTCTTCATGACATGTTGTTAGATGTGCTTGAGAGGCAGGAAATTCTCGAACAGCGGATAAGGAAAATGAGCTCCCCGTGATGCCGGTTATATGACAAATGTCACGTTAAAATAATGATGTTTGAGAGTACCCCTGATTTCTGGACTTTTATATGATAAATATAGAAGCTCAGAGAAAGTGGGAATTTATATTGATTAAGACAGAAGCAGACAAGACAAAGCAGTTGCATAGTGATGTTGCACCGTTTGCCAAATCTGATATTCGAATCAGTATTAACCAAATCATCAATACCCTTCTCCCGTTGTTACTCATTTGGGGAGCTGGTTATGCGGTATTACCGTATTCACCATGGTACACCGTATTATGTAGCGTTATTGCATCAGGCTTCGTTGTACGTACGTTTATTATTTTCCATGATTGCACGCACGGATCATTTTTCAAGAGCAAGAAAGCAAACGATATTGTCGGAAATATTACGGGGATCCTGACTTCCTTCCCCTACGAGAAGTGGAAACGCGAGCATGCGCTTCATCATGCAACAAGCTCGAACTTAGATAAGCGCGGGATCGGCGATATCGATATGTTGACCGTGGATGAGTATTTAGCCAAATCGAAGCTTGGTCGTTTAGGGTACCGTTTATACCGTAATCCGCTGGTGATGTTTGGATTAGGTCCTCTATTCATGGTGCTGGTATTAAATCGGTTTAACCGTAATGAGGTGCGTACCAAAGAGCGGTTGAATACTTATTTTTCAAATATCGCCTTGTTGGTAATCTGTACAGCACTTATTCTGGTATTTGGCTGGACTGCCTTCTTACTTGTGCATGGTCTAACGTTATTGATCGCTGGTTCGATGGGGATTTGGCTATTCTATATTCAGCACACGTACGAGGATTCTTATTTCGAGCACAATGCGAAGTGGGATTATGTAAAAGCAGCCGTTGAGGGTAGTTCCTATTATAAGCTGCCAAAATTATTGCAATGGGTAACGGGTAACATTGGCTTCCACCATGTTCACCATTTGTCACCCCGGATACCGAACTATAAGCTGGAAGATGCCCATGAGTCGATTCCGCCATTACAACAAGCAACCACCATCACGCTAAAGACGAGTTTAGAGTCGATCCGGTATAAGCTTTATGATCCTGAACGGCATAAATTTGTAACGTTTAAAGAAGCGGCAAAATTAGAAGTGACGCGCAGTAAAGTGGTATTAGCCAAAAAATATAGCTAGCTTATTGGAAGGGTGCCTCTTAATAGGTAAGAGGTGCCCTTTTTGTTATAATAATTGAAAAAGCGAACAAGAGAATCGAGGCTGTTATGCAAAAGTGGTACAGTATCTTTCCTAAAAGTCCGATGCTAAGTATTTATCTGTGGATCATCGTCTGTATCATGCCCTTCTACTTTATTATCCATATTATCCACTCGTTTTCATTGTGGCTCATTAGCATAGCGATATTGCTGATTGTCCTTTATTTTCTAAGTTACTATTTCTCGTTCAATGCGCGAACGGGCTTGAAGTACATGTGGATTAGCCTCCAAATGGTGCTGAATATCTTAATGACACTTTCTTTTGGTTATGTTTATTTTGTTTTGTTTACGGCGATTTTGATTGGTTTCAATTTTAAGAAGGCAGTCGGCTTTTATGTCATGTATGGCTTGAATATCCTGTTTACGATCGTCACCATCGAGGTGGGCTATTTCTTCTTCCTGGATCTGTTTATATCCCAAACGCCTTTCATAATCGTTACTGCTCTAGGTGTAGTCTTAGTGCCCTTTGCACTATATTCCAAGTCGAAACGCGAGAATCTGGAGGGAGAGCTTGTAACCGCAAACGAGCGAATTTCCGAGCTGACGGTGCATGAGGAACGCCAACGTATTGCACGCGATTTGCATGATACGCTGGGTCAGAAGCTATCCATGATTGGCTTGAAAAGTGATTTGGCGACACGCTTAGTAGAGAATAACCCGCAACAGGCCATCCAAGAAATCAAGGATATTCGCCAAACGGCGAGTACAGCTCTCAAAGAAGTTCGTGAGTTGGTAGCGGATATACGTGCGGTACATCTTGCGGATGAACTGTACCGTGTAGAACAAATATTAAAGGCAGCGCAGATTAAACTTCGTTTGAACGGAGATACCCGTGAGATTCATATGCCGGTTTTTGCTGAAAATGTCGTCAGTATGTGCTTAAAAGAAGCAGTAACCAATATCGTGAAGCATAGCCGGGCAACGATTTGTCGCATAAGTTTTTATCAAAGCGATGAAATGTTTAAATTGACGATTCATGATAACGGCATCGGTTTTCCAAGTTCTAGACGATTTGAAGGCGGCCACGGCTTGAAAGGGATACAGGAACGAATTGATTTTATAAACGGTTCGTTTCATATGAAGAGCGACAAAGGTACGACCCTGATAATTTCTGTCCCGGTTACGATTACTAATCAAACTAATCAATAAAAAGGGGGGAAGACAACATGATCCGAATTGTGATAGCGGAAGATCAGGGGATGCTACTCGGTGCTATGCAATCCCTGTTAAACATGGAGGATGATTTTGAAGTAGTAGGTGTCGCCAGGAACGGCGAGGAAGCGATTAAGCTGGTGATTGAGTTGCAACCGGATATTTGCATTATGGATATCGAAATGCCGATCCAAACCGGTTTGGACGCAGCGGAGGCGCTTCTGGATAGCGACTGTAAGATCATAATTTTAACCACGTTTGCGCGTCCCGGTTATTTTGAACGTGCGCGTAAGGCGGGGGTGCGCGGTTATTTACTGAAGGACAGCCCCATTGAGGAGTTAATCCATTCGATTCGCATTATTATGGAGGGCCGCCGTATTTATGCCCCGGAGCTTGTTGATTTTGTCTATGAGGATGATAGCGAGAATCCGCTGACAAACCGTGAAATCCAGGTGCTGGAGCTTGTTGCCGAGGGCAAGAAGACCAAGGAGGTTGCGGAGGAACTATACCTCTCCCAGGGGACCGTGCGCAACTATATTTCAACGATCTTAGAAAAGCTGAAGGTGGGGAACCGGATCGAAGCCATTGCGCGATTTAAGGAAAAGGGATGGAATAAATGACCTATATAAGTTGAACTATTAAAATGGGTGAGTGGACAAGTACGTAAAATGTTCTTACGATCGCTGTCGTTTCCAGATTTCTTAATTGTATAGATTCAAACGAGGTGGAAATCCGGAAACAAAGGCGACCACTCCGTTTCTTCAGAATCATTTTACTCCCTTGCCTGCATCGCATTCTTTAGTTCAACTTATATAGTTCTGCTGAGTAAATGTAGAGATTTCCACATTTTTTGTGTGCGGGTAATCACGAAATCGAGGGTCATCTTTCATTCATAATAGTATTGTCGAATATTACTTTTAAGGTTTCTGGTACGCTCTTGTATAATATAGTGACCCCGATTAAAGAGGTGAATGAATGTTTGGTGCTGAGTTAAGCATTGTGGATTATTTTACGGAACAAAATATAGAGTTGTTTTTAGAGTGCTTTAGGTCGCTGGGCCCTTTGCCCGGAATCCTGCTCACTTTCTTGAAATCATTTATACCTCCGCTACCCACGATTATCATTGTCGGCGCAAATGCCGCCATATATGGGATGTGGCTGGGATTTATATATTCTTGGATCGGTCTCGTAACCGGTAGTCTGCTGACGTTTCTGATTATACGCAGAGCAGCCGGAGCTGCCATTATACAGCGTTGGGCCGGTAAATCCAAGGTGCAAAAGGCGATGGTATGGGCGCGTAAGAACGGATTCAGCTTCGTGTTCCTGCTCAGCATGCTGCCGATCGGGCCCTTCGTGGTCATCAATATGGCCGCGGGGCTGACGCGGATGCCGGTATTCTCTTTTGCGGCGGCGGTGACTTTGGGTAAAGGGGTCATGGTGTTCTGCGTGTCCTATATCGGGACTCATTTATCCGATTTTGTAGATCAACCCGCCAAGTTTCTCGGCGTCGCGCTGTTTATTGCAGCTTCCTTGTGGCTGAACAAGAAGCTGCAGGCTTACTTTACGGCGCTGGCCAGCGCCTGAATCCGCCGAATCAATTGAGGCGGCAGCTATCCGCGGTACAGTGCCGAGATAGCTGCCGCTTCGCTGCGGACAAGGTCCCGCAGCTCCGGCGGATGCAGGGCCTCGGCTTCACGGCCGCAGGCAAGCAATATTTCACACGCCGATTCCAGCGTGTTAAACTCGATGTCCGCCTGCAGCCAGCCCGCTAGTCCGCCTTCCGGCCTCGCGTGCACCAGCTTGGCGTAGCGCTCCCGCTTCAGCCTGGTCATCCGCTGCTCCGTGATGCGGATCTGCGCCGGATACTTGGGCAGGGCGGATTTGAAATCCGCAGTAGATTGCTCCCAGTATCCGCTTAGGGAGAAGCCAGGCGGTCCCTGGAAAGATTGCTCCAGCGTTGCGGCTTCTATGATGCGGGATATGCGGAATGTCCGCAGCTCGCCGTTCTCCTCCGCTACCAGATACCAGACACTGCGTTTGGCGACCAGCCCGAGCGGGTGGACCGTTCGCAGGGCAGGTTGTTCAGCGCTGCCATCCGATTTCCGGTAGCGCATCTCCAGCTTGCGTCCGCTCCAAACTGCATCCTGCACGGCGGACAACCAAGGAAATGTTTCGTCCGACACATGCCAACCGGCTCCATCGATATGGATGCGTTCCCTGATCATTTCGGCATCATGACG
>DJTQ01000398.1 GCA_002439285.1 Paenibacillaceae bacterium UBA6304 | reverse complement strand
AATCATTGCTGTTCGGGCCGTTTGCAGGCTTCACGCCCAAGTTTCTCAAGCACGGCTCCATCTTTGATTTGCCGGGTTCCATCAAACCGAGCAATATTCTAACGATGCTGGCGTCGGGAGCGAAGAACCTGTCATTGGTGAAATACCTGATCCAGCAAGTGCTGTTATCTAAGGAAAAGCGCATGAATGAGCTGCGCGAGTTTATTCCGACCGCCAAAAGCGAGGATTGGGATCTCCTCGTGGCCGGCCAGCGCGTGCAAGTAATCAAGGATACCGTGGCGGGCGGCAAAGGAACACTCCAGTTCGGGACGGAGGTCGTTAACGCTGCGGACGGTTCGATCGCCGCATTGCTCGGCGCTTCTCCGGGCGCTTCGACGGCTGTATCCGTCATGTTGGAAGTCATTGAGAAATGCTTCCCGCAGCACTTCAAAGCCTGGGAGCCGAAGATCAAGGATATGATCCCTTCTTATGGCGTATCCCTGGCGGAAAACCCGAAACTGTTCCACGAGCTTCAAGCTTCTACGGCACTTACGCTTGGTTTGGCGGATAAGAGCCGCGTCAACGTTAATTAATCGGGAGGTTTATTCATGATCAATGAGATCGATATGAAATATCTGCGCCGGTGCGTAGAACTTGCCAAGACTGCACTGGAGGCAGGGGATGAGCCCTTCGGCTCCATCCTGGTCTCGGCGGACGGAGATGTCCTGATGGAAGATCATAACCATGTAGCCGGCGGCGATCATACCCAGCACCCGGAATTCGCGTTGGCCCGCTGGGCGGCTAACAACATGACGGTGGAAGAGCGGGCACAGGCAACGGTTTATACCTCGGGCGAGCATTGTCCGATGTGTGCGGCGGCTCACGGCTGGGTTGGTTTAGGGCGGATTGTATATGCAAGCTCGTCCAAACAGCTGGCTCAATGGTTGAGTGAAATGGGGGTTCCCGCATCGCGCGTTCGGAATCTTCCGATTCAAGATGTCATTCGCGATGCTGACCTTGCCGGCCCGGTTCCCGAACTCGCGGAGCAGGTCAGGGAGCTTCACCGTCAGTTTCATGCAAAGTAACGGCGAAACCGCCATGTATGAGCGTTAATCCAACCCGGATTAACGCTTTTTTTATGGCCTGGAAATATCGCTGGAAATACCGTGGGCCTCGTGGGGAATACTTGAAAATGTTTGTCTAAATTATGAAAACCCATATAATAATAGGGTTGAAATGTGTTGACTTATAGTTAAATTTTTTGATAAATTAACAAACAGACCAGTTGGTTTGGAAGGAGCATCCTACGAAATATGGATACAAAATCGATGATCATCGACACCGCAACAATGCTTTTCCAACTGAAGGGATATTTAGGCGTAGGCTTGAACGAAATTCTCAAAGCTTGCAATATTTCCAAGGGTGCGCTCTATCACCACTTTCCAAATGGCAAAGAAGAGTTGCTGATCGCTTGCCTGGAGGCTCTGAACGAGACGATTATTAAGGATATGGAGGATATTTTTGGGCGGTATCCGAGTACCCTTGAAGCAACAGACGCGATGGTGAATCAATTAATCACTCATTTTGAAACGGAAAAGACCCTGATTGGATATACGTTCAGCAGCATCGTTAGCGAGATGGCCGCGTTAAGCGATCCTGTCCGAATCGTATGTGCCCAGTTGTATCAAGACATGCAGGACATTTATTTCAATAAGTTGGTAGCGGACGGATTTTCTGAAGATAAGGCGTATTCCTTTGCGCTGATGATGACGGCTTCGATTGAAGGTGGCATGATGCTCTGTTTGACACAAAAAGCAACTGAGCCTCTTAGAGTAATTTCCCAAGCATTAGCCAACAGCTTAAAGGAGTTTTAGTAAGTGAATAAATCGATCAAAACGGGCCCGATTATGGCCGCTCTCTTAGTAGCCGGCTTTGTCGGACTTTTTAGTGAAACGGCATTGAATATTGCCTTGGGCGAATTAAGCCAAATTTTCAATGCCAGCGCAACAACGATTCAATGGTTAGCGACAGGATATTTTTTAACGTTAGGTATTCTCGTGCCGGTGACCGGTATATTGATGCAAAAATTCACCACACGCCAAATGTTCATCACTTCGATATTGCTCTCGATTGTCGGCACAATTATTGCGGCAGCAGCACCAAGCTTTGGCTTCTTGCTGGCGGGTCGTGTCGTCCAAGCGGCAGGCTTGGCCATTAATTTGCCTTTGACGCAAAATGTCATCTTCACCATCTTCCCTCCCAATAAACGAGGCGCTGCAATGGGGATCATGGGCTTGGTGATGTTAGCCGGTCCGGCCTTCGGTCCGACTTTGGCGGGACTTATCCTGGATACCTTATCATGGCATTGGATCTTCTTGGTCACTCTGCCGTTCTTATTGTTTTCGTTCATTTTCGGACTGATTTATTTACCGAATGTGAATGAGACGCGTAAAGTTTCAATCGATACCTTATCCGTTGTCCTCTCGACGATCGGATTCGGTGGATTGGTGTACGGAGTTAGTATCGGCGGCGAACAAGGCTGGGGAAGTATGACCGTCATTGGTTCCATCGTCATCGGATTGCTGGCTATTCTTCTGTTTGTTATTCGTCAAATGAAGATGGAAGCACCTATGCTGAATTTAAAAGCTTTTAAATATCCGCTTTTCGTTCTGGGCGTCTTTATGAGCTTTATTACCTTCTTTAATATGCTGTCCATGCTCGTTGTTCTGCCGATGTATATGCAGATGGCGCTATTAATCACTTCCTTTGCCGCCGGACTTGTCCTGCTGCCGGGCAGCTTGCTCAACTGTATATTGGCCCCAACCATTGGCCGGTTATTTGATAAATACGGTCCGAAGGCAGTGATCACGCCGGGTACGGCTTTAGTGGTCATTGGATATATCATCTACTCGCAAATGGGCACGAATACGGCGTTGTGGTTGGTCGTAGCCACTCATATCATCATGATGTTAGGTGTCGGTATGGTACTAGCTTCCGTACAAACCAACACGCTGAATTCACTTCCGAAGCAGTACTATCCCGACGGCATTGCATTAACCCAAACCGTGCAGCAAGTGGCCGGTGCGATTGGTATCGCGGTCATGATCTCCATATTTTCCGCCAAACAGGGTAGCCATGTAGGGACTGCCGCTAATGAAGTCGCCGAAGGGACAGCCTCAGGATCATCGCTGGTCTTTATGGTGGGTTTAATCTTTGCAGTCATTAATCTGGTATTGTCCTTATTCCTGAAAAAGCCGCATGATGTGAAGCTGAAAGATTAATGAATGAGCTGTGTTTCTAGGCTAGTCCAGGATCGCAAAAAAAGAATTCCAGGAGATGATGCAAATGGCTAATCATTATAGAAGCATTGTGGTAGCTGTCGACGGCTCCAAAGAAGCCGAATACGCCTTCCGCAAATCCATCGACGTTGCCACGCGCAACCGCGGTTCCGTTCTGAATATCGTCAACGTCATCGATACCCGTTCCATCGGGGCTTACGACCGTTCCATTGTCGACCATGCCCGGCAACAATCGGAGGAACTACTGAACGGCTACAAGGCACAAGCCGAAGCCGAAGGGATTGAGAACGTCAAGATCGTCGTCGAACTCGGATCCCCGAAGAATATCATCCCTACGGAGCTCGCGAACTCCGTCGAGGCGGACTTAATCATCTGCGGTGCCACCGGGTTAAACGCGGTAGAACGCTTCCTGATCGGCTCTGTGTCCGAAGCCATTGTTCACTTGGCCAACTGCGACGTGCTGGTGATTCGTACGCCGGAGTAGTGGGGTAGTGGGGTAAAAGAATAGTAGAAATAGAGCGCTCAGAACGATGTTCTGGGCGCTTGTTTTGTTTTTGAGGATTATAGCAAAGAATTACTTGAGATTTACTGTGACCTTAGGGTCGTTGATATACATACAATGATGCTGCTAATTTGATAGTCTCATCAGCTTATGAGCATTTTTCTGGTCAAGGAGATATATTGAGCGGTGAAGATTAAACGTGGGGAATCGTATCAATGTTGGGCGGAATTTAGAGATTACTAATGAATTATGTTAGATATATGGATAACGGATAGGATATAGGAATATTTTGTTTGTTGACTTTTAAAATAGTTGGTACAATGCCATTATAAAGATATGATTGGGTGATTACGATGATAAAAAAGAATGAAAACATTTTATATACACCTGATGTTGATAATTTAGTAACAGCTGTTGAAGAAGCAACAAGAGCGACTGCAATGAATAATGCACGGTTTATTGAACCGGCTGCTGGAACATTGAGTCGTGCAATGTCTAGAAGAAATCACATTGTATTTGGCCGAAGAGGTTCTGGAAAGACGAGTCTGCTTCTCAAGGCTAAGAGAGACCTTTCATTAAAGAGAACACCGGTTGCATTTGTTGATATGGAACAGTTTAAAAGTCACAGCTATCCAGATGTATTAATTAGTGTTTTGATAGCCACGCTTCAATCTTTCCGAAGTTGGGTTGATGAGGTCGGTCTGAATTCTGGTAGTAAGGTGAGCTGGTGGAAGAAGGTCTTTGGTGCTCAACCAGAACGTTCTCCTCTAAATAAGACAAAGTGTAATCAACTTATTGAAAAGTTAGATAGACACATCATGGAGTTAAACTCTAACTTACATGCTGAAGATGAGGCTAGTCTGAACTATAAGTGGTCTACAGGACACTCTCAAGAAATTAGTGGGGGTGTAAATGTAGGTGTAGACGTACAAGGTGTGAAGTCTGGTCTTAACTCCTTAAATGCAACTAAGGATAATAGCAGCATGGAGGTAATCGAAGCCTCAAAAAGATCAAAAGTGGATTATCTGCATAGGCATATGATTGATTTCCGCTCTTTGTTTAGAGAAATTGCCGATTTAGCAGAAACTGATGCGTTCTTAATGCTTGATGATATGTACCATATAAGAAGGGCAGATCAATCAAATGTGCTGGATTATTTCCACAGAGTGACAAAGGGGAATCAAGTCTGGCTGAAAGTTGGGACGATTCGCCATCGGACAGACTGGTATCTTCATAGTGACCCTCCTAAGGGTCTAAAGTTAGGCGATGATGCTGATGAAATTGACCTCGATCTGACGTTAGAGAAATTCTCAATGGCAAGAACATTTTTATCAAGTATATTAGGGGGGATAGCCGTAGAATCAGGAAGTGAAGACCCTCGGAATATTGTGACTGATTCTACTATAGACCGTCTAGTACTTGCCAGTGGTGGGGTTGCACGTGACTTTTTAACTATATTTCGAAGATCAGTAGAAGTTGCTCGAGAAAGAAATGGTGGACCTCGGGGGCCTAAAATTGGTGCTGAAGATGTGAATCGGGCAGCTGGAGAGCATGATACTTCAAAAAGAGAAGAACTAAAGCGGGACACAAATGAAGAAAGAGAGCGGCTAGAAAGATTGTTTGAGTCTGTTAGAGAATTTTGTTTTGAATCTCGTTCAAACTGTTTCTTGGTAGAACGGGATTGGAATGAAGATGAAACAAAGGATATTGAGGAGTTAGTAGACCTACGCCTTATTCACAGAATAAATCCAAGAGTTACGGTACGTGGTAGAACAGGAAGACTGTATATCGCTTATATGCTCGATTTGAGCCAATATACTGGTGATCGCAAACGAAGAGGACTGAATATGGTCTCATTCTGGGCCAGTGATGGAGCAGAACAGTTGCGTAAGACTAGCCTGATTTATGCTGAAAAGCCCACTATTAAAGAAGGGACAGCAGGAAGCAACTGAATCAAAAGGGGTGTTCTCACATACTAAGAAAAAGAGAATACCCTAAGTTAGGAAATTTGAAAGCTCATGCTAGTGCTTAATAAGAATAGTTTCATGGAGAGAAGGCTGATGTTATGGAAATAAACGAGATTAATACACCGACATATAAGCTTTTAAGCTTCTTGCGATCTGTTAACAAATATGAAGCTAAAATAAAGATAAATACTAATAAAATCGAAAGACAAGATTCTACTATTGAAAAAGCATTTTGTGAAATATTAAATGTTGAAAGGAAGGAATTGTATCCCACGCTCAGCGGATATATTGTTCTAATTGAACATATAAAGAATCAAGTTAAATTATACATACCGAAAAGTGAAAAATATATTTCACAACTAGAGATAGTTGAGGCAGCATTTATTAATGAGGGTCTGGGAAATGATATCAATGTCTTTAAGAGACATATAACAGAAACTGTCTTAACTACTCTTGATCTTTGTGCGGACCGACTCAGTGAGGAAAGTGAAGACATTATACCAGACAAGATAATAAGTGTTATCGAGGAACAACTAAGTGAATTGATATTCTTATTAGAAGATTCCAGTCTTCCAGAATCAGTAAAGTTCGTACTACTTAATAAACTAGATGAAGTAACAGATGCTGTAAAGAAATATAAAAGATGGGGAATTAACGAATTTGACAAGATTTATGATTCGTTCTTAGGTGGATTGTATCGAAGTAGAAACAGCGTTGATGTAGATGCAAATAGACCGATCCTCGGTAAGTTGCAGAATTTTTTAAATTCTCTACTTAAAACAACTCGTACTAGTAAAGAGATAATTGATACGTCAAAGGAGCTAGGAGAAACAGTAACCGAGCTATTAGAACAAACTAACATAATATAATTCAATTTACCAATGATTCATGATATGAATTTGAATTATACCAACTTTGTGCTTACTTATAGTACGGTTCCCCGTAGTTTATAGAATGTTAAATAGTTTACAAATTACTGAATATGAAAATGTTTTGCAACATAGGTTCCAATGAAACTCCAAAATGTATTAGCTCTTGGGTTTTTAACCAGGCATACTCGCTATATATTAATAGAAATCATATAACTACATAAATATTGTGTTTTGATTCTGTTAGGTACCGGATCACGGGTAGGCATAAAATTAGGGACCGTTGGGAACGAAATATTTCAATGGAGACGCTTGAGAAGATCATTCAAGGTCTTAATGTACCTTTGGAAGTAATGTTTCAATTTCATGAGACTGAGGATATGGATTCAAGAACGGAAAAGGCTGAAGTGTTAACGGCAATCGGTTCATTGATGAATTCTCGTTCATTGGAGCAGAATAAGCTCATCTTCCGCGTAATTAAGGATATTTTGAGCACGATAGATGTTCAGAATGAACCAAATAAATAATGGCTGGGATCTTTCCGGCCTTTTTTGCGACAAATGAAATTTACTGGACCTGGAGGGGGAAACCCTCCTTTTTATTTTTTACAGAGGACGAGAAGGACTCACCTCGAGCGGAGCCGAACTCAGTAAATATATTCCTCACCCCGTTGACTTTCACGTTGTGTCGCACCTTAAGCTGATTGTAAAAGGAGGATACACATGGCTGCTGATTATCAGTGAAGTAACCGGAAGGTATCCCTTAATACTTGTCGTTATAAGAAGCGTGGCAAACCACACTTTAGGAAATGGCCCTTGTTTTGGCAATGGGGATCATGATACTTAATATGTGAATATTTTCCCAAATAGGATTGCTCTCTCTGAGGATTTATTATATATTCTAAGCAAATTTTATATAACAAATCTAAAAAATGGTGGATATGGAGGAACCGGCTATGTCTCTAACGCTGCGGTATTATGGGATTTGCGCGCTGGCTCTCGCAGCAGTCACACTATCAGGATGCGCACCGAAGCAAACTGAAGTAATTATTAAGCCTTTGACTGAGTACACCCCTAAAGATGAGATTGCATTCATCGAGAAGATCCGAAATAACAAGGATTCTAGTAAGGAACTCTACGAGACATACCGCGATCTCACGATCATCGACATCCATAACCATGATGCGGCCAACCCGGTCGCTATTGAGATGTGGAGAGAGTTCGGAATCGACCGTCTCGTGCTATTCGGAAGCATCTCGGAGCCGAGCGCCAAGTACACGGATCAGTTGGCCTGGGAAGAATATCGCAAGGCGCCTGCGAACGTGTATCCCTCCTTTGCGGGATTTCCAATTTATGAGGAGGAGGGCGTGTCCATCGTCCGGGACAATCTGGAGAAGGGTTATTTGAACATCGGAGAGGTGGCGGCGGCTTCGACGTACTCGGAAACCGTGTCGAGACTGCCGTGGAAGTCCGAGCACCCGAATGACGGTAATTTTCCACAAATTTATGATCTTGCGGCCCAATATCACGTCCCGGTTCTCCTGCATATTGACCCCCCTAACGGCGCGCCGATCGCACATTTGGAAGAAGCCCTGGAACACCATCCGGACACGGTCATTATTTTCGGGCATGCCAATGCTTATAATTCTCCGGAAAATATCGAATCCCTGTTAAGCAAACATCCCAACGTATATATCGATTTTTTTGCCGGGTTTACGGCCTACAATAGCGGAAGCACGAACAAACTGGAGGATTTCGTTCCTTTGATGGAGGAATACCCGGACCGGTTCATGCTGTCCACCGATGCGGGATTCGGCTTGTCGAAAGAACTCGCGGCCAAAGCACTCTATGAAATCATCGACTTACTCTCCCCGGAAACCGCGCTGAAGGTCGCTTATCAGAACTACGAAGGCTTGATTGAACGTCAGCCTCCGACGGACAGTCAAATTGAGACCATCAAGAAATTGTCCGCTGAAGCGGGGAAGTTCAAGACGTATGAGCTGAACAAGCGGATGGCGAATGAGTTGATTTTTGAATTGGAGGGGGAGGTAGAAAGGGAGTAGGGAATATTCCTTAAGTTTGGTCCCTCAATGTTCTTTGGGGCGCGAGATGCGTTCCATGATCATAGCTACTCTACGCCGGGGAAGAAAACGACCCATCTGAGCTGCCATGTGATTACTTCGTCCGTCGATGATGTAACTGCTACCTCTGTCGATTTCGCGAAATCCAGCCGCCCATATGACCCCCATGGGAAATTTTGAGGAATGGAGCTGGCTGACCGAATGGGTCGAGAATAGTAACGAGTATGAAGCGAACTGGGGCGACTCCGATTCCATGCATGGGTGCCTGGAAGAACATTTAAATTACATCAATCAGTATCATTTGGGCTATGAAGGAATGGATGACAGCATGCAACTGGATCTATTAGTGCCGATCAAACCGAAGGCGTAATAAATAACCCCCTTTCGCCATATTGGCGGGAGGGGATTTGTTTATTCCGGACAATGGGTCAAGCCCAACTTAAACTCTGTTTTATCCTAGTTGAAGTATGCTACTATATTTGGTAAACATCATGCAGTGGGAGGCAACCATGAGTAATACGAATTTTTTAATGATTAAGCACTGGAAACTACGCGGTTCACATATGACCAGCATAAAGATTTAAATTGATTGGCACGATCGAGTTCAGGGTACATGAACATAATAAAAGTGGGGAACTGGGCTATACATTAAGCAGATATTATTGGGGGAGTAAGTAATGAGCCGCTTAGGCATGACCTATGAAGGTACCTGTCGTGGGGATTAAATAAGGTTAGGAGGTTGATAGAAAATGGAATACATTCTCATCTTCATTTCTTTTGTTATAATAATCAGCTTAACCACTAAAGTGGGGAAATTAGAAGGCCGCATAAAAGGAATGCAATATACGATAAACCAGTTAACTCAGCAATCGGGACTACCGGAATACCCCATAAATGATGAACTACGCAAGTTAATCAAAGAGGGCGAAGATATTAAAGCAATTAAAAAGGTAAGAGAAACCTTGGGGCTTACTCTGCTGGAAGGCAAAGAATATATTGATAAGTTGAAACGGCAAGAGGGGGGCTTACGATGAGAAGTGATAACATCCACATTAGGGAAATAACCGCCGATGATGCGTCGGGACTGCTCGAGTTTCAGCAGGAGAATCGCGATTTTTTCGAACGCTATGCACCGACGCGAACTCCGGACTTTTATACGATGGAAAGCCAGCTCAAGCGTATTCAAAAGTCAGCCGAAGCTTGGCAAAATGACCAAGCATACGATTTCGGCATCTTTACGAACGACGACAATAGGTTAGTGGGTACGGTTAGCCTTTTTCAAGTAAGGCGGGGCCCTCTGCAAAGTGCGCTTATCGGTTATGACTTAGCTCAACAACATAACGGTAAAGGCTATACGACAGAAGCCGTTCGGCTTGCCGTCGACTATGGCTTTAATCAATTGAAATTACACCGAATCGAAGCTGGAGCAATGACGCATAATATCGCTTCAATTCGGGTGCTAGAGAAGGCCGGTTTCCAAAAAGAAGGTGTCGCTCGACAGAATGTTAATATCAATGGAAAATGGGAAGATCATCAAATACTCGCGATTCTTAATCCAAATGATTAGTATGTTAAACCGGACTTAATCAGCTCATCTCATGAGTAAGGTCTTGTCTATATCGATTAATATACAAAGTATAAGTTTAAGTATCGAGACTAAAAAAACAAAGAGAGGACAGGGGCGACCGGCCCTGTCCTTTCTTACATATGGGATTCAATCCAGGTTTACAAGTCGACTCTCAAGGTGCCCAGCATTTTGACGAAATTCGGATCGTGGTACGACGCGAAAAGGGTTCCCCGCGTATCGAGGGTGGAAATTTGCTCGAGATCGTCCGCGTGGAGCTCAAAGTCGAAAATATCGAAGTTTTCGATAATCCGCTCTTTGCGCACCGATTTTGGAATGACCACGACACCACGCTGGACCAGCCAGCGAAGCACGACCTGGGCTACGGATTTGTTGTGCTTTTCAGCAATCGAGGTCAGCACTTCATTGCTGAACATATTGCCCAGACCCTCAGCAAACGGTGCCCATGATTGGTGCTGCACGCCTTGTTCTTTCATAAAAGCAGCGCTCTCGACCTGCTGGTAGAACGGGTGTGTTTCGACCTGGTTGACGGCGGGCACGATTTGGTTATGCAAGATGAGGTCCATTAGACGATCAGGAAGGAAGTTGCTGACCCCGATCGCTCTGATCTTGCCTTCGCGGTACAGGTCCTCCATCGCACGCCAAGCGCCGTAGTAATCGCCGAACGGCTGGTGAATCAGGTACAGATCGAGATAGTCGAGTTGCAGCTTCTTCAACGATTTGGCAAACGCCAGCTTGGCACTCTCATAGCCGGCATCCTGAACCCAGAGCTTGGTCGTGATGAACAGCTCCTCACGGGGCACGCCGCTGCGTTTAATCGCGCGTCCGACCGCTTCCTCGTTCAGATAACCGGAGGCGGTGTCAATCAGGCGGTAACCGGCCATCAGCGCTTCATATACGGCGTTCTCGCATTCCTCGGCATCAGGAACTTGGTAGACACCGAAGCCGATGATCGGCATGTTTACTCCGTTGTTCAAGGTTACAGTTTGCATGGTAATTCCTCCTATAGTTTAAATGTGTAATGGCAAACGGCCGCGAATCCCGAGGGATCGGTACAGCGGAGAGGGATTCCGCATATAGCCGAGTTGCATTACAATAAGCTTAGGACCTTCGTGTTACACGAAGTCAAGACGTCTTAAACAATTATTTCCCGAGGAGGAATTCACATGTATACGGTCAAAGAGGCCGCTCAGATTACGGGACTCACCGAGCATGCCATACGCTTTTACACGGATAAAGGTCTAGTGCCAAGCGTACAGCGCAATGAGAATAATATCCGGATGTTCGACGAGGAATCGATCAACTGGCTTCATGGTGTCAAATGCCTCAAACAATCCGGGATGCCGATTGAAGCCATTAAAGTATACGTTGATTTATGCCTCGAAGGGGATTCGACCATTCCGCAACGCTACGCACTTATGATGGAGCATAAAGAATCGGCACGCATGAAGCTTGAAGAAGCCAAACGGCACATGGCCCACTTGGAGGAGAAGACGGACCTATATCAAGCCATTATGGAGCACCGTTCCCTGGACACGACCAATCCCGTTAACTGGAGCAGAATTCAGCATATGCATGGTGACGTATTTTACTCGCCTTCTGTTCTTAAGGCATGAAGAATCATATCCGCAAAAAGAAAAGGGCCATCCTGCAAAAGGATGGCCCTTATACTTGCCGTTATAAGTGACAGCAAACTTATTTAACTGTAATCGCCTTAAAACTTAATCCGATCGCTCAGGAATTGCTTCAGATCGGCAATCGGCATCCGCACTTGGGTCATGGAGTCGCGGTCGCGTACGGTGACTTGGCCGTCGGTTTCGGATTCGAAGTCGTAGGTGATGCAATACGGCGTGCCGATCTCGTCATGGCGGCGGTACCGTTTACCGATGGAGCCGGTATCGTCATAGTCGACCATGAAGTCGGAGGTTAAGTCCGCAAACACGCGTTGAGCACCGTCGTTAAGTTTCTTCGACAGCGGGAAGATGGCCGCTTTGAACGGTGCGAGCGCCGGGTGAAGACGAAGCACAGTCCGGCTGTCGTCACCCTCAAGCTGCTGCTCTTCGTAGGCATCCACAAGGAAGGCCAACGTTACGCGATCCGCTCCGAGCGATGGCTCAATGCAATAAGGAACATAGCGTTCGCCCGATTCCTGATCGATATAGTTGAAGTCTTCGCCGGAATGCTCCGCATGCTGCTTCAAGTCATAATCGGTCCGGTCCGCAATGCCCCACAGCTCGCCCCAACCGAACGGGAAGCGATACTCGATGTCGGTCGTAGCGTTACTGTAGTGGGACAATTCATCTTCCGAGTGATCCCGCAACCGCATATTCTCTTCATTCATGCCGAGCGACAAGAGCCAGTCGCGGCAGAAAGCGCGCCAATACTCAAACCATTTGAGGTCCTCGCCCGGTTTGCAGAAGAATTCAAGCTCCATTTGCTCGAATTCGCGAGTCCGGAACGTAAAGTTGCCCGGGGTGATCTCGTTCCGGAAGCTCTTGCCGATTTGGCCGATGCCGAACGGCATTTTCTTCCGCATGGTGCGCTGTACATTTTTAAAGTTAACGAAGATACCTTGCGCCGTTTCCGGACGCAGATAAATCTCGTTGGTGCTGGACTCCGTAACCCCTTGGAACGTTTTGAACATGAGGTTGAATTGGCGAATATCCGTAAAATCGCGGCTTCCGCAATCCGGACAAGCGATTTCGTGCTCGTCGATCAGGGCTTTCATCTGGTCGAACGACAGGCCGTCGACGACCATTTCGATCCCCTTCGCGTCAAGGGCGTTCTCGATAATTTTATCCGCGCGATGGCGCGCTTTGCACTGTTTGCAGTCGATCATCGGATCGTTGAAGTTGCCGACATGGCCCGAAGCGACCCAAGCCCGCGGGTTCATCAGAATCGCCGCGTCCAGTCCGACGTTGTAAGGGGACTCCTGAATAAATTTTTTCCACCAGGCGCGCTTAATGTTGTTCTTCAGTTCTACGCCGAGCGGGCCGTAATCCCAAGTATTCGCCAGACCGCCGTAAATTTCCGATCCCGGAAAAATAAATCCGCGATGCTTGGCCAACGCGACCACTTGATCCATAGTTTTGGTACTGCTGCTCATGATTGATCTCTCCTTAGTATATTGAAGTTCCTGCGATACCCCGACACCGGGAACTATAATAAAAGCCCCCGTCACAAAGGCATCCTAACGATGCCTAGGGACGAGAGCTGTATGCACCCGCGGTTCCACCCTAGTTGACGGCCCCCTGCGGGATCGCCCTCTTTTTTCCGATGCTCCGGCTCCGGACTGCCTTTTCCTTGACGCTTCTTCCGGGCTCTCACTATCCCCGGATCGCTGAGAAGCAAGACGATCAAGTACTATTGTCCATCACGGCCAGTATCCTTCTTTGCAGTAATATTATCTCAAAGTGAAACAATACTCAAGCGGCAATCTCATTTTCGCATCTAAGTCTATCGGTCCAGAGCTAAAGTCGCAGTTACAGTCAAAACTCTGGTGTGGTAAACTATCTAAAATTGTTAATGTTAAAATTTATCATACTGGAGGTTTATTTCGTGACACAAAGGATGCGTGTATGGTTTGGCGTCCCATTCTTGCTGCTAACGCTGTTTATGCTTGCGGCATGTGGATCTTCGGGACCGTCGCAGGCGGATTATGACCGCTTGAACGAGAAGGTTGCCGAACTGGAGCAGCAATTGACTGCAATGGAGCAGGAAGTGGCGGGCATGAAACCGAACGGGCCCCCCGCGAATGCCGCGAAGGCTGATATTTCTAAAGGCGGCGGAGATATTTCAAATGTGTCCGTACCTGTAGACAATGGGCCATCCGACAATGGAGATGGCGTACATATTACTTTGGAACAATACGAAAAAACGGAAGTAGGCATGACCTACAAGGAAGTGTCCGAGATTCTCGGCGGAGACGGCGAGGCGGTTAGCGAAGCGGAAGATATGGTCGTTTACTCTTATATGGGAGCCGGGGATTCCGGCGCCAACGCGGTGTTCTCATTCCATAAGGGGAAGCTGTTGACCAAAGCGCAAGCGAGATTGGAATAAAGTAAAGTAAGAAAAGGAAAAGGAAAGGCTCTCTCCACCGGCATGGTGAAGGGAGCCTTTTTACTAGTATTAGGATGACCCTGAAGAACTCCTGTACGTCACTCTCCTCGGTCAATGTTCCTCTCCTTGCGCCTTCAACTCTCTTTTCATCCTTACAAAAGCCACAAATTCTATCATTTCATCGGTTGTCAGCGGTTCGCCGTCGATCGTGATTTCAAGGTCGGTAGCGCCATGCATGTATTTCGTTATCTCTTGGGTATGGGGGTAGGGCTTCTCTTCCGTTCTCCCCAGAATATAATCTACTGTTGTCTCGAATAAGTCGGCCATTTGCAGCAAAGATTGGAGAGATGGTTCGCGGTACCCGGTTTCGTATCCGGCGTAAGTGCTTTTCGCGATGCCTAGCTGGTCGGCGGTTTCCTGCAAGGACCATTTTCGCTCTTTTCGCAAATCTGATAAATGTTCTAGCATGCTCTCAAACTCCATGTTCATTAATAGTAGCCCTATCATAGCATAAATGTACGCGAATCGAGAACAAAATCTTGATTTCCCCAAATATAATTTTATAATTACTATATAAGATGAACTATTGAAATTGATGTTAGAGACAAGTGTGTAAAATGTTCCTACAATCGCTGTTGTTTCCAAATCCCTTAATTTTAAAGGGTCGACCGAAGTGGGGATTTGGAAACAAAGGCGACCGCTATGCTTTTTCAGAATCATTTTACTCCCTTGCCCTCATCCTATTCTGTTGTTCATCTTATATTATATAAATACGCGTTTTGCGGAATTGATGAATATCCCGTAATGGAGAGGTTGCGAATGAAAAATATATTATTGCTGGCGACGGGCGGAACTATTGCATCGGTGGAAGGAAATGAAGGACTTGTGCCGGGGCTGTCGGTCGAGGAGTTGCTCAACTACTTGCCTGAGCCGTCCAGCGGCCTCCACATTGACGGCAAAATCCTGATGAACCAGGATAGCACAAACTTACAGCCCGAGGATTGGGTAACCATCGCCGAGGCGGTTTATAAATATTATGACGACTATGATGGATTTGTGGTCACTCACGGGACAGATACGCTTGCATATACCTCGTCGGCCTTGTCCTATATGCTCCAGGGGCTGGATAAACCGGTGGTCCTTACCGGCTCTCAGGTTCCGATCAGCTTCCAGAAGACCGATGCGCGGAAGAACGTCTCCGACGCCCTCCGGTTCGCTTCCGAGGAGATCGGCGGGGGGTATATCGTTTTTTACGGAAGAGTGATTCTCGGAACCCGGGCGGTCAAAATGCGCACAAAAAGCTATGACGCGTTTGAGAGCATTAACCATCCATATGTCGCCTATATCAATAAGAATGAAGTCAAATATCAATGGAAACCTGGACAAGCC
This sequence comes from Paenibacillaceae bacterium UBA6304, assembly GCA_002439285.1. Lineage (GTDB taxonomy): Bacteria > Bacillota > Bacilli > Paenibacillales > Paenibacillaceae > Fontibacillus. The sequence continues at coordinate 15,032 of DJTQ01000398.1, read as the reverse complement.
GAGACGTCCTTAGCCCTGAATACAAACCTGAGCAGCGATGTGTTTTTGATGAAATTGTACCCGGGCATGAAGCCGGAGATGTTTGATTGTCTGAAAGGGTTATACAAAGGAGTCATTATTGAGAGCTTCGGAAATGGCGGCTTACCTTTTGCAGGCAGAAATTTGCTCCCGAAGGTGCAAGAGCTGACCGAAATGGGAATGGCGGTCGTCATCACGACGCAGTGCCTGGAAGAGGGAGAAGACCTGCTTCTGTATGAGGTGGGACGTAAGGTAGCGCAATATGACGTAATTTTATCCGGAGATATGAATACGGAAGCGCTTGTGGCCAAACTGATGTGGGCGCTGGGGCAAAGTGAGGATTTGGATGTAATCAAGAACATCGTTGAGACACCAATTGCAGGAGATTTAACAATTCATTCAGAAAAAGAGGACTAATCTATGAATGAGATGAGAATCGAGCATGATTTCTTGGGTTCCAAAGAAGTCCCCGCGGGCGCCTATTACGGAGTGCAAACTCTCCGCGCGGTAGAGAACTTCCCGATCACGGGATACCGCATCCATGAGGAATTGATCCGGGCGATGGCGATCGTCAAGAAGTCGGCGGCGCTGGCGAATATTGAAGTGCAGCGGTTGGACGCCGCTCTCGGGGCGGTGATCGTTCAAGCCGCGGAGGAGTTGATGGCGGGCCAGTGGCATGACCAGATTATCGTAGACCCGATTCAAGGCGGAGCCGGGACTTCGATCAACATGAATGTGAATGAAGTCATCGCTAACCGTGCCATTGAATTGCTGGGAGGAGAAAAAGGGGAGTATACGCTCTGCAGTCCCAATTCCCACGTGAATATGTCCCAATCCACGAACGATGCTTTTCCGACGGCGATTCATATCGCCGTATTGAAGCTGCTCGATAAACTCTTGACGTCCATGGAACGGATGCATTTCGGATTTCAGCAAAAGGCCCAGGAATTCTGCGCGGTGATCAAGATGGGGCGCACCCATCTGCAAGACGCCGTGCCGATTCGGCTTGGCCAGGAATTCGAGGCCTACAGCCGGGTTATCGAGCGGGATATCCGGCGAATCCAGCAATCGCGAGGGCAACTGTACGAACTGAATATGGGAGCCACCGCCGTCGGAACCGGACTCAATGCCGAGCCGAAATACATCGAATCCGTGCTGCGGCATCTCAAAGAGATCAGCGGCTTGCCGCTGATGGGGGCGGAGCATCTGGTCGATGCCACCCAGAACACGGATGCTTACACCGAAGTATCCGGGGCGTTGAAGATTTGCATGGTCAACATGTCGAAGATTGCGAATGATCTGCGTTTAATGGCTTCCGGTCCGAGAGCCGGATTAGGCGAAATCACACTGCCGGCCCGTCAGCCGGGGTCGTCGATCATGCCCGGCAAGGTCAATCCGGTGATGCCCGAGCTCATCAATCAGGTCGCCTTCCAGGTTATCGGCAACGACCATACGATTTGCCTGGCCTCGGAAGCGGGACAGCTCGAGTTGAATGTCATGGAACCGGTGCTGGTGTTTAATTTGCTGCAATCGATCAACATGATGGATCATGCGTTCCGCGTGTTTACCAGCTATTGCTTGAACGGAATCCAGGCGAACGAAGCGAAGTTGAAAGAGTACGTAGAAAAAAGCGTTGGCATCATCACTGCGGTAAACCCACATATCGGGTACGAGGTAGCAGCCCAAATTGCAAAGGAAGCCATCACCAGCGGGGCTTCGATCCGGGAACTCTGTCTGAAATATAACGTGCTGACCGAAGAGCAGTTGAGTCTGATCCTGGACCCCTATGAAATGACCCATCCGGGAGTCGCGGGCTCGGAGCTGCAGGAGAGAAAGTAACTAAAGTTGGTGGACTATGGGAAGGGGCCTTATCGATGAACGAAGCAAGAAAAGACGAGATTGGAAAAAAGTTTCTGTTAAGTCCTTATATATTAATGGAGGAGTGTGGCGAGTTAGAAATTCAAGAGCTGATCTTTCTAATTCATTCCGCCAAGTATTTTAAAGAGAAGGGCGCTTTTCCGGGTGATCATCTGGATGAAAGAATCAAGGTGTTTCTCGAGGTACTGAAAGACAAGATCAAGGACGCCGAATCGTTATATATCGCTTACGAAAAGAGAACGGGCTATCCCTATATCGATGCCGAGAGCCGGGTTTGGATGTTTTCGAAGGAGGAGTATGCCGCTAACGCGGAGGATTATTTCAGACAGCAACTCCTCATGCTCGAAATGAAGAAGATCGAAAGAGAAGAGATCCTCAAGACGCTTGGCGAGCTGCATATCTGGGGACTTCGCAGAATCATTATGGATAATGGACAATATATGATCGAGTTGGACAGGGATGAGCTTTTGCCGCCGCCGGACTTCAGCGGGACGCCTGAGATCAACATTCCCGTCACGAATCCGGGGTTGCAGCAGGCGTTGATCGCCTTTTTTCAAATGATGAGTTCCGGGCTGCAATTTGAGGGGAAGCAGCGGGTTCTTCAGGTCATGGAAGGTCGGATGCTCGATGAGGTGATTCAGGCGAAGTATTTGCTGCCCATGCAGTTGAAGGAACAATCTCCTTCGGTCCCTAACGAGCAAGGCATGACCACGTTGAAGGAAGGGACGACTATTCAGTTTGCGGTCCTGGGCGGAGAGGGCGATTCATCCTGGCTGCCGGTATTTACGGACTGGCCCGAATTCGAAAAAGCTTACGATAAGACGGTATGGAGCAGCAACGTCGTGACTTACGACGATATCGTAGCCTTGTCCGACAATATGGACGGCATCGTGGTCAATTATCGCGGCATTCCGCTTCAGATCGATGACAAGAATAAACAGCGAATCGAAGAATACAAGCGGGAACGAAGCGCAGCCCAGAGCGAGGCCCAGCACGAGGCCCGAAACGATGATCAAAGCGAGGCCCAGCACGAGACCGAAGGTGATGCTGGTGGCGTAGCTCCTAACGATGCTCCAAACCAAACGATCCAGAAGATGACCGTGTCGGAGGATACCGAGGTTTGGGTTGGGGAACCTAAAGTGTATCCAACCCCATTGATTGACGCCCTGAAAACCTACATGAAAACCCAAAAGGACATCAAAAAGGCTTACTTGAGAGCAATGGTAAAAGATAACGAACAAAGTTATCTACTCATTGTGGACTTTGAAGGGAATCAAGAAGAGATATTCAGCGGAATTGCCGCCGCGGCTTCCCCGCATCTGGAAGGCATCGCTCTCAATTTGGTCGAACTGGACGGTTGGGCCAATGATGAGGTGAAGGACCTCACGCCTTTCTATAAGAAGAAACGATTTGGCCTGCTGTAGAGGTGTAAGATAATCTGATAAATAGGATGCAGGCAAGGGAGTAAAATGATTCCGAAGAAATACGTACTTGCCCCTCATCCATTTCAATATTTCATCTTATTTGTAGCCCGCATTGCGGGCTATTTTACTATATCGCATTAAGAAATAAGCGGAAGCCGCGATAGAAACAGCGAAGATAAGAATCGCTTCAAATAACATATCCGTGTAGGCGTTAAATAACGATTTCATAACTAGATTGCCAAGAGCAAAGGCTCCGGAGAGAAACGCTACGATAATGAATAAGATTCCGGCGATAAGGTTTAACACAGGTTTCTTCACAGTCATCCTCCTGACCCGATGGAATGATCTAAATATAATTTATTTATCAGGTTTGTCAATAGATGGAAAGACCACGGCGTTTATAAATATGATGCGGGGAATATTCAGTGCCACTAACGCAGAGACTATGGAAAAATTACGCCATTTTAGCATAGCGAACAGGAGAGTCAGTCATGAATTATAAGAATATTACGATCGCCGGGAGCGGCGTACTAGGAAGTCAAATCGCTTATCAAACCGCCTTTAAAGGCTTCCATGTTTCGGTATACGATGTCAATGACCAAGCCTTGGAGCGCGCAAAAGAAAGAATTTCGGACTTGAAGCCTCATTATCAACAGGACCTGGGTGCAAACGGACAAGAAGTGGACGAGGCTTATCGTCGTATTTCCTTTAGTAGCGATTTGTCCAAAGCGGTTGCCGAAGCGGACCTCGTCATTGAAGCGATTCCTGAAGTGGTTCAGATCAAGACCGATTTTTATACGAACCTGGGGAAAGTAGCCCCGGAAAAAACAATCTTTGCTACGAATTCTTCTACGCTATTGCCGAGCCAATTTGCGGAAGCGACCGGCCGGCCGGAGAAGTTTCTGGCACTGCACTTTGCCAACGAAATTTGGAAGAACAACACGGCTGAAATCATGAAACATCCGGGCACCGATATGGCGGTGTTCCAGGATGTGATCGCTTTTGCCAAGGCAATCGGTATGGTAGCTTTGCCGCTGCAAAAAGAGCAGCCGGGCTATATTTTGAATTCCTTACTGGTTCCTTTGCTGGATGCGGCCCAGCAACTCTTGGTCCGGGAAATCGCCGATGTGGAAACGATCGATAAAACCTGGATGGTAGCGACAGGGGCTCCGCAGGGGCCGTTTGCAATCCTGGACGTGGTTGGAATTAACACCGCCTACAATATTGGATTGGCTAAGGCCGAAGCCACCGGAGATCCGGTGTTCAAGAAGATTGCAGACAAGCTGAAATCGGAGTACATCGATAAAGGAAAACTCGGAAGAGCAACAGGAGAAGGGTTCTATAAATATCCGGATCCTAGTTTCCTGAAGCCGGATTTTTTAAAAGCCTAATTCTCAAGCCTCCGCTATTTGGTTTATGGGCGGGGGCTTTTTTTATGTAAATTTTCACATCACAACAACTCCTTTTGTCGCAAATGCATTAAAATATAGGTAACTTAGCGAACTAGCGGCAGAGGAGGCCAAGTGCAAGCATGCAAATACATAACCATCTTAAGCGACAAGCATTAAACGAAGTCGAAAATATGAAAGTCCATGGCAGAACGACAGGGTGTCTTTCTCCACTAACCTTGTTTTGGACAGGAAGCGCCCTAGAGTTTAACGCCAGAGGGTCCGAGCTGTGGATAGAAGTTGAAGTCGATTATGAGGTTTATGAGCCCTGGATCGGCATCGTGATCAACGGCGTAGCCGTAAGCAGACAAATGCTTACAGCGGGAAAGTACTGGATTTGCTTATTCCGGGGCATGAATCCGGATGTCGTAAAGAATGTCCGGGTCGTAAAAGAAGTTCAAGCGATGAGCGGAGATCCCCGTTGCTGCTTGCAGATTCACGGCGTCCGATTTGACGGAGACTTTCTGCCCGTTGAGGATAAGCCCCTCAAGCTGGAGTTTATAGGGGACAGTATCACCTCGGGGGAAGGAGCCGTGGGAGCAACTACGGAGGAAGACTGGATTCCGATGTGGTTCAGCGCCTTGAACAGCTATACGTTCATGACGGCCAACGCTTTGAATGCGGAATATCGAGTCCTCTCCCAAAGCGGATGGGGTGTGCTCACCAGTTGGGACAATAACCCGCATGCGAATCTTCCGGATTATTACGAACAGGTTTGCGGTCTTCTGTCCGGGCCCAGGAATGAAGCTTTAGGCACGCATCAAGCCCATGATTTCGAAGCTTGGCAGCCTGACGTAGTGGTCATTAATCTCGGCACAAATGACGGATCGGCCTTTCATTCACCGGAATGGGTAGACGCAACAACCGGAGAAACCCGAAAGCAGCGCTTGAATGAAGACGGGACATATCGGGAGGAAGACCTGAAAATATTTGAAGAGGCTGTCCGCCGCTTTCTGATGAAACTCAGAAAAAATAATCCGAAGGCACATTTGGTATGGGCTTACGGAATGGCAGGGATTCCAATGCTGCCGGCGATCTATCGGGGCGTAGATGTTTATGTACGAGAAACGGAAGATCGGCGGGTATCGGTGTTTCAGCTTCCCAATACGAAAGAAGAAACCGCCGGTTCTCGGGCCCACCCTGGTGCGGCGGCCCATGAACAGGCGGCAAAAGAACTGACCGGATACATCCGGGGCATTTTGTATCCGAATTAAACTAAAGAGAAATATGATGCAGGCAAGGGAGTAAAATGATTCCGAAGAAATGGAATGGTCGCCGGAAACAACAGCGATCGTAGGAACATTTTACGTGCTTGCCCCTCACATCCATTTTAATAGTTTACTTTTCTATAGAATGGCTCGGTATTACGCCAGTCTTATTTTGAAGTCTTCGTAGCCAAACTCGCGAACGACGCGGCAATTGCCGTCCTTCTCCTGCACGGCGATGGCCGGAAGCGGCATGCCGTTGAAGGTGTTGGTTTTGACCATGGAGTAGATCGCCATGTCACCGAACACCAGCCGGTCGCCGTTCTTTAGGGGCTGATCGAAGGAGTAGTCTCCGATCACATCGCCCGTTAGGCAGGTCGGGCCGCCAAGCCGATAGGTATATGGCTTCTCGCTGGCTTCGCCCGAGCCGAATAGCGGCGGACGATACGGCATCTCCAGAACGTCCGGCATATGACAGGTAGCCGACGTGTCCACGATGGCAATTTCCATACCGTTCTTATGGATATCCAATACGGAGGTGACCATATAACCCGCATTGAGCGCGATCGCTTCGCCAGGTTCAAGGTAGACTTCCAAGCCGTATTTATCCTGCATTCGCTTAATGCAAGCTTCCAGTCTCGGAATGTCATAGTCTTCTCTGGTGATATGGTGTCCGCCGCCAAAGTTGATCCATTCCATTTGCGGCAACCACTCGCCGAACTTGTCTTCCACCGCATTCAGCGTGGTCTCCAAGTCGTCCGAGTTTTGCTGGCAAAGGGTATGGAAGTGCAGCCCCGAGATGCCTTCCAGCAGCTCGGGCTGGAAATCATCTCGCTTCACGCCGAATCTCGACCCCGGCGAACAGGGATCATAGATTTCATGTCCCTCTTGCGTGGAGCATTCGGGGTTGATGCGCAGACCCACTTTTCTCCCGGCGGCCAGAGCTTTGGACTTATACTTCTCCAACTGGGAGAAGGAATTGAAGATAATATGATCGCAAATGGCGATAATTTCATCAATCTCATCTTCCCGGTAGGCAGGGGCAAAGACATGGTTTTCTTTGCCCATTTCCTCATGGCCCAGACGTGCTTCGAACAGACCGCTCGCGGTCGTGCCGCTCAAGTATTGCCCGATGAGGGGATACATGGCGGTCATGGAGAAGGCTTTTTGCGCCAGTACAATCTTGGCTCCGGTACGCTGCATAACTCCGTTCAGGATATTCAGGTTTTTCTCGATGAGCGCTTCATCGACTACAAAGCAGGGTGTAGGTAATTCCTCGAACCGCATCTTAGCGAACGAGCTCCGGCTTTCTAGCTTCTTCAGGCAACGCATCGACCATCACCGGATTGAAGTCTTCGACCCAAGGAAGTCCCCATTTGTTCAGCTCTTCCATGAATGGATCCGGATCGAACTCTTCGATGTTGAATACGCCCGGTTTGTTCCATTTGCCGGTCATAACCATCGCCGCGCCGATCATAGCAGGAACGCCTGTCGTATAAGAGATGGCTTGGGAGCCCACTTCTCTGTAGCACTCTTGGTGGTCGCACACGTTGTAGACATAGTAAGTTTTGTCTTGGCCGTCTTTTTTTCCTTTGAAGATGCAGCCGATGTTGGTCTTGCCCACCGTACGAGGTCCAAGGGATGCCGGGTCCGGAAGAACGGCTTTCAGGAATTGCAGCGGAATGATTTGCTTCCCTTCGTATTCGATCGGCTCGATGGAAGTCATGCCTACGTTCTCCAGCGCCTTCAAGTGCATGAGGTAGCTTTGGCCGAAGGTCATGAAGAAGCGGATGCGCTTCAAACCAGGCATATTTTGTGCAAGGGATTCCAGTTCTTCATGGTAGAGCAGGTACATATCTTTTTGGCCGACTTCGGCAAAGTTATATTCGCGCTTGATTTCCATCGGCTTCGTCTCGATCCATTGTCCATTCTCCCAGTAACGTCCGTTGGCGGATACTTCGCGAATGTTGATCTCCGGGTTGAAGTTGGTTGCGAAAGGATAGCCGTGATCGCCGCCGTTGCAATCCAGAATGTCGATATATTCGATTTCGTCAAAATAGTGCTTCAGCGCATAAGCGGAGAATACGCCGGTTACGCCCGGATCGAAGCCGCTGCCGAGCAGTGCCGTGATTCCGGCCTTTTCAAAGCGCTCGCGGTATTCCCATTGCCATTTGTATTCGAATTTCGCCGTATCTTCCGGCTCGTAGTTTGCTGTATCCATGTAGTGCGTCTTGGTTGCCAGACAAGCATCCATGATCGTCAAATCCTGATAGGGCAGGGCCAGGTTCATGACAATATCCGGTTTCACTTCGTTAATCAGAGCGATCAGCTCATCGACATTATTAGCGTCGACCTGAGCGGTTGTGATTTTGGTTTTGCCGCCGTCCAATTTTGCTTTGAGTTCGTCACATTTGGATTTCGTACGGCTCGCGATGCAGATTTCTTCGAATACTTCGCTGTTTTGAACGCATTTATGAATAGCTACAGATGCTACGCCGCCGGCGCCGATGACAAGTGCTTTTCCCATTGTTCAGTCCCCTAACCCAATTTAATTTTTTCAATACGGATGTAAAAACGGCAACAAAAAAAGCAAGCGAAATACGCGTTACGCGCATCACACTTGCTTTGATATCATCAAATATTAAGACAGTCCAATTAAGTATGTTAAGCATGACCGGACAAACCTCTTGCGTGCTCGTCAGTCAGCCATAAAACTCATAGTTTCATGGAAAGGCCCTTAATATTCAAATTTATCATGTTAGGATCAGAGTCTATATAGCAAATAATCACTTTTACCACTCTTATTGACCGTTTCACAAGTTGATGTGCATATGCACTGGTTGTAAAGTAACCAACTTATAAAATTTGAGCTTTTAACTCAATCAATAAGGCAACGAAAGTTGCCAATCGGCATTTGACCCGGCTGTCCGTATGGCCTTAACTTCTTTGGGAAGTGGTCAAAAATTATCTGCTTGGAAAGATCCTAAACACTATGAATATTGGCTTTCCAAAATTAATGCTCCTTCATAATAGCAGGCTAGGGATTAATGAGCAACAACTTTTTTTGCGACATTGAAAAATCGAATGAGACAGCACAAGTTGTAAAAGATTACCAAACCGATGTATCCTAATTGGGAGAAAGATGATAACGATGGACCGGAATGTGTACGATAAAAACATGCGAAAAAGTGCAAATAAATTTTGCCGAAATGGGGGATGGGGTTTGGAGGATAAGTATCAGGAAATCGATGACGTGATCGAGAAGATGCAGACAGTTATAGAAGCGATGCAGAAACAAGATCCCGAATATTATGCGAAGTATCCCATGCGGCTTGGAACGGAGGCCGAAGAACGAGACATCCGCACTGTTTCCGACACCTGGCATCTTCCCGGTGAGTATTCCTACTTCTTACGGCATTACGTTCCCGAGTCGGTTGGCTGGAGCACGGATGACTACATTAATCTGGATATCTACGGGGCGCGGGAGTTGCCGAAGGGCCAATGGGGATACAATTATAATCCCGTTACGAAGGAACCCATTTCGGATTGGCCGGACCATTATCTCGTGATTGCTTCGGATGAAGGCGACCCTTACTGTATCGATTTATCTAGAGGGGATACCGTCGTCTATACGGCGATGCACGGAGCGGGCCGTTGGGATTTTGAAGTTGCCTATGACAATCTGGCGGAATTTCTGCGCAGTGCCTTGTTACCGCGAGGCCTCGAAGATGTTGATTCTGATACGGTTCTATCCTACAAATACTGCAAAGTATTTATTACAGGAGAGGGCAAGGACAAGCTAAAGACGCTGCTGTTCATCAAAAAGGCATTCTCCTGCGACATTCCGCAAGCGAGATCCTATTTATCGGACGTGCCTTTGTTAGTGTATAAAGGGATTGAACCGGGCGCCGAGAATATCGAAGCCCAATTGAAAAGCATAGGTGCGGATTATGAGAAGTGTGAAATCGGCTTGGAGGAGTTTTTGGCGTAGCGTTTTGGGGGAATGCTTCCAACAAAAATAGGAAAGGCCCGGCGCGTTTTGAAATAAGCTGGATCGAGTTGATCACAGCTTGCGCGAGCGAGCCTTCGGCGAGAGTAAATCAGTTTAGTTTTAAAGAGCGGTATCTTGGGAATGAATAGATGTTATATCATCTATTCAGGAGGAAACAGCTTTGCTTAGTATCCCGTCCGAAATTGAAGGAAAACGCGCTTTTTATGGTGACTTTTGTAGAAACGTGGAGAAGGAGGGCTTCCATATTTGCGGTAGTTGGGAGTATTACACCGCCTTTTTCGACTCCATCCTCTATCAACATGAAGGAATAACCATCTATTTGCGGCTTCCGGTTCGGGTCATTGAGGGCCGGCTGGACCGGGACGATGCTTTAATGGAATTCGAACGTCCATTATTAATCAAGCATATCGTGCATACCGGGATTGATGACGATACGGACTTCGGCTCGCTAGCCGCGGTCGGATTAAATCAATTCCAAAAGCCGGTCGACCCGGATGATCGGATCGAACAGGAAGGCAAATGGCGGCAGGCCGGCGAACAGGCTATCGGCAGGATCAGAGAATACGTTCATGAGAAGATATGAGGAGTCTTTGCTCCTTATATCTTCTTTTTTGTTGAAGGGATGGTTTCATGACGGGGTTGACAAAAGTGGCGGGGTATTTATAATGTTAAAGTATGAACAGTTAGAATACTAAGTGTTAAACGATGTGGAGAGGAGGAGCATCTTGAGAGGACGAAAGGACACTCCGTATAGTGATTTATTTCAACTGATCGGACTCAAATTGAAGAGAAAAGCAGATGAGAAGATCAATGAGCTGGGATTAAACGCGCAACAAGGCCGGATGATCAGCTACATCTATGAGCATCAGGACAAGGGCTTGATTCAGAACGATTTGGCGGAGGCCTTTAACCGGCGCGGAGCCAGCATTACCAGCATGCTTCAGGGCTTGGAGAAGAAGGGATATATCGAGCGGAAAATCCCGGCGAATAATGAGCGGCAGAAGAATATCTACGTGCTGCCTAAAGGGGCGGAGTTAATCGAAGCCTTTGACCAGGCCTTTCGCGCGGTGGAGAAGGAAAGTATCCAGTCTCTTACGGAAGAGGAACAACAAACGTTGAAGGAACTTCTCATCAAGATCAATCGGAGTTTGTGATGTAGTGCAGTAGCTTGGGCTACTGTTAAGCAGAAAGTTAGAACTCTAAATGTATTATACCTATCTTTATTTATAAAGTTAGAATTCTAATAATTAGTTATTAACCATTTAAGGAGGACTATTTATGAAAGAAGCCGTATCCCATGATTATTATTTAGAAGAAGCCCCTATAAAAAAGGCGATTGCGCATCTATCGATTCCCATGATGCTCGGTATGTCGGCCGGAACGATCTATAATTTGATCAATGCTTATTTTATCGGGCTTGTGCACGATACAGCGATGCTTAGCGCAATTACGCTTGGTCTGCCTATTTTTACGATTCTGATGGCGTTCGGAAATATGTTTGGCGTTGGCGGAGGTACATTTATTACAAGATTGGTAGCGGTGGGAGAGGGAGAGAAAGCGAAGAAGGTCGCCGGGTACTCTTTTTACGGAAGTATAATTACGGGTGTGGTGATGGCGGGACTCTCCTGGCTGGCCTTGAATCCGATGGTTCATTTGCTTGGTGCAGATGCCTTGACCTTCGATTATACAAGTCAGTACACCTTGGTTATGTTTTTGGGCGGGTTCGCCATTCTAGGAAATTTTGCGCTGGAGCAACTGGTCCGGGCCGAGGGAGCCTCGAAAGAGTCCATGTATGGGATGCTTGTCAGCATCGTTTTGAGCATTCTGTTCGATGTTCTGTTTATCCTGGTTTTGAATTGGCATGTTATGGGTGCCGCCTTATCGGTCGTGTTGGCCAATATCGGATCGGCGATTTATTACATCTGGTATTTGGAGACCAAGAGCGGGCATCTAAAGGGATTTCTCCGCCATTTCAAACTGAGCGCCAAAGATCAAGGGGAAGTCTATAAAATCGGTGTTTCCGAACTGATCCAAACCTCATTCCTGCTGGTGACCACGTTGCTGCTCAATAATTATTCCATGCAATACGGAGACACCGTGGTGGCGAGCTTCGGCATTGCGCTGCGGGTCGTGCAAGTTCCCGAATTTCTGTCTATGGGGTTGTTCTTCGGCATCATTCCGCTGATTGCCTATAACTTTGCAAGCAAGAACTTCGCCCGGTTGAAGGCCGGAATTAAACAGGCGGCCTTATATATCGCGGTCATTTCAGGGGTCTTTGCCGGTATCGTATTTCTGTTCAAAGGGCAGGTGCTCCACCTATTCACTCAGGATCCTTCGGTTCTTTCGGTAGGAGGATACATCTTGACCGCGATGTTAATATCGGCTCTATTTAACGGCTTCACGGGGCTGTTCACAGGGATATTCCAAGCCTCCGGCCAAGGCGTGCCCAGCACGATTATGGCGGTGACGCAAGGGGTTCTGTTTATCCCGGTCGTCATTGGGCTGCATCAAATATTTGGCCTGCATGGCGTCATCTGGTCCATGACGATTACGGAAGTGATCACCTGCCTCTTGGGAATGATTCTATTTGTTCTCTATAGTAAGAAAATTAATGGAGAAGGGGAGTCGAAGAATACGATGCTGGCAAGGGAGTAAAATGATTCCGATATCTAGTTGAAAAATGGTAGAATGGAGTAGGAAAAGAGATAACGAGATCAGATCTGATAAGGAGTACGATATGGCGGAATTCGTCTATAAGCAAATTATTGAGGACCTCAAGGCCAAAATCTTTGCCGGACAGTTTGACAATATGAGATTGCCGGACGAACGGAGCCTTAGCGAATCCTACCAGGTTAGTCGCAGTTCCGTGAAACGCGCTCTGACCAAGATGGAGCATGAAGGAATTATTTTCAAGAAGCAAGGGTCGGGGACCTTTATCAATCCCTTATATATAAAGAATGAGTCGATCTTTAATTATGAAGGCTCCAACTTAGGGGTCACTGATAACTTCCACATGCACGGCATTAAACCAACAACGAAAGTGCTGAACTTCGAGGTCATTCCTCCAACGGAAGAATTGCAGCGCGATTTGTTTCTGGAGCCGCATGATTTCGTCTATAAGATCGTACGCCTGCGGTTGTTTGAAGACGAGCCATTTATGATTGAAACCGGGTATATCCCGATAAAAATCGTCCAAAATCTCAACCAGACCATCATCGAAGGGTCCATTTTCAATTACCTGGAGGATGCGCATAATTTGGCGGTGACCAAGTCGTTCCTGTCCATTTTTGCGGAGCCGTCCAATTCGAACGACCGGGAATTGCTGCTGCTCAAGGAAACGGAGCCGGTAGGCATCATGGAAGGCATCTTCTTCCTGGATAACGGAACCCCGTTCGAGTTCTCCCATATGCGATTCCACTACAAATACATGAAATTTAATACCTTCGTATCGGTGCAAGGATAAGACTGAAGATCGCTTCAGTCTTATTTTTTTTGACTTTGTAGGGAGAATTTAAAGAATGCGATGCAAGCAAGGGAGTAAAATGATTCCGAAGAAGTGGAACGTTCGCCTTTGATTTCGGATTTCTACCCCTTAAGAATTTACTAAATCAAGAAATCTGAAATCAACAGCGATCGTAGGAATATTTTACGTACTTGCCCCCCAACATCAAGATATTATAATTTCTTCCTCTATAAGGTAAAAAATAAATTGATAACCCCCAATATTCAAACTATGTTCAATATTTCACAAAATTGGACCGTATCATTTTCTGAAAAAGTCGTTATGATAGATATAGGTAGTGAATTGTTTCACAATTGAACGTATAAAGATAAAAGTATGGGAGTGGAGAACATGGTACTGTCAGCTACGCAAGTCGATTATTCTTCTAAAACTTATTTGGCTAAGGTTGATGCTTATTGGCGCGCAACCAATTACATTTCGGTAGGTCAGCTTTATTTGAAGGACAATCCTTTGTTGCAAGAACCGTTAAAAGAATCGGACGTCAAGGTAAAACCGATCGGACACTGGGGCACGATCCCGGGACAAAACTTTATCTATGCGCATCTGAATCGCGTCATCAACAAATATGACTTGAATATGTTCTACATTGAAGGCCCTGGACACGGCGGCCAGGTTATGGTGTCGAACTCTTATCTGGACGGAAGCTATACTGAAATCTATCCGCAAATCACGCAAGATATCCCGGGCATGAAGAAGCTGTTCAAGCAGTTCTCTTTTCCGGGCGGGGTTGCGTCCCATGCGGCTCCGGAGACTCCGGGCTCCATTCATGAAGGCGGTGAATTGGGTTACTCCTTATCCCATGGCGTTGGCGCCATCCTGGATAACCCGGATTTGATCTCTGCGGTTGTAGTCGGAGACGGCGAAGCCGAGACGGGTCCACTCGCCGCATCGTGGTTCTCGAACCGGTTCATCAACCCGATCACGGATGGTGCCGTATTGCCGATCCTCCATCTCAATGGATTCAAGATCAGCAACCCGACGATTCTGTCCCGTCAAAGCAATGAGGAAATCACCGCTTATTTCAAAGGCATGGGCTGGGAACCGTTCTTCGTGGAAGGCTCGGACCCTGAACTAATGCATCCGGAAATGGCGAAAGTACTGGATACCATCATCGAAAAAATCACAGTCATTCAAAAGAATGCGCGCGAGAATAATGACCTTACCCGTCCGGCATGGCCGATGCTCGTCTTCCGTTCCCCTAAAGGCTGGACCGGTCCGAAAGAATGGGATCATGTGCCGAACGAGAACTCGTTCCGTGCCCATCAGGTTCCGATTCCGGTGGACCAAAAAAATATGCAACATGCCCCTGCTTTGGTCGAGTGGCTGAAAAGCTACAGACCGGAAGAATGCTTCGACGACAACGGCCGTTTGAAACCGGAAATCGCCGAGATCCTGCCGACAGGCGACAGACGGATGGGGATGAACCCGGTGACAAACGCCGGTAATCTGATTAAAGACTTATCTTTGCCGAACTTCCGCGATTATGCGCTGGATAACTCCATTCCGGGCAAAGTGATCGCTCAA
>DJTQ01000401.1 GCA_002439285.1 Paenibacillaceae bacterium UBA6304 | reverse complement strand
TCCCGCAGGCCATCCGATTCTCAAGAGATACATAAACCGCTGCCGCAGTTTCCGTTTCCGCTTGCTTGCGTTGCACGGCCTCCAGCATTTTGTGGGGGCCGCAGGTAATGATCGTATCATATGCATGAAAATCGACCTGATCCAAAATAATTCCGCCCACATTCACATGCACCTGTCCCGAAGTTCTGGCTTGGAACGGTTCCACCATGTATGCCTCCCGGCTAAAGCCCAAAAATACGTCAGCATCAGGAATTTGTCTCAGGGCATAATAAAACGGAGCGATTCCGATCCCTCCGCCGATTAATGCTGTTTTTCCTGTCGTCTCAGGGAAGCCGTTCCCCAAAGGTCCCTCCAAAGAAAGGGTATCCCCTTTTCTCAGCTTAGAGAACATTTCAGTTCCTTCTCCGGTCACGAGATAAAGAAATTCTATGCTATTCTCGGTTACATCAAATATGCTTAACGGTCTGGAAAGCAAAGGATATCGATCCCATGCCCGCAACATATAGAATTGCCCCATTCTTCCGGCAAAACGCCCCGCCACGACCAGTCGGTATACGCCTGCCGCAACCTGCTCATTAACCAATACCTCCGACAATATGCCCTCTCCTCTCCGATAAGCCCATTTCTGTTGGTGCTTCCTTCTTGCTTCATTATAAGATGCTATTTTTCTGCCTTTTGAGTCTGTGACATATCTCACATTTAGGGATTGCACATAAATGATCCTCTTCTAGGGCACACCAATACATATTACGGTTTCCATGGAAAAGGAGAGGTTGCTATGTCCAGAACAATCAACAAGTGGATTGTCGCTCTGGGGGGCATCGCCTTCTTGACGGCTTTGTTTTTTTGCGTGCCTTACTTGTCCTCCAAAGCTGCATGGGCCGCTCATTCGGATGATCCTGGCATCGAAAATTCTGAATCATCGGATAGTACTCCGGCAACCGCAAAACCTCTGAATCTGGGGGAACTCCGGCGGAAATATTCCGAAACATTCAAATTTCGCGGACCTGAAGTAAAACAAATCGCACTTACTTTTGACGATGTGCCAGATCCTCGATTTACACCGCAGGTTCTGGATGCACTTCGCAAGGAAGGGGTTAAAGCGACTTTTTTCGTGGTCGGCCATCGGGCTAAAAAGTATCCCGAACTTGTTCGAAAAATTCATCAAGAGGGCCATATTATCGGCAACCATTCCTTTAGCCATGCCCAGTTCAAGAATCGCTCGCGCAGTCAGTTTCAAAACGAAATACTGCGGACGGAGAAGATCATCGCCAATCTCGTAGGTTATCGCCCCAAGCTGATTCGCCCTCCTTATGGGGATGTTAACGAGGATCAGGTCAAGTGGGCCAAGAAAAACGGTTATACAATCGTAAACTGGAATGTCGATTCACTGGACTGGAAGGGGCTTGGAGCGCAGGAGGTTAAACAAAACGTTCTCCAGGCCGTAGGCCCCGGCTCCATTGTTCTGCAGCATGCCGGAGGAGGTACGGGCTCGGATTTATCCGGCACGATTCGGGCGCTGCCTGAGATCATTTCAACACTAAAAGGTAAAGGCTATCATTTTGCGACGCTTCCTGAACTTTTGCACACAGTGAAACACAAATAACGATAGGGATTGTCCGCACATCGCTGAATAGTAAAACAAGCAGCTTCCCATCGGGAGCTGCTTGTTTGATTGATTTTATTTCAAAATATACAATTTAATGTCTTGAAAACCGAACTCATTGACGGACTGAGGACTGCCTGGAATGAAGATATCAATGCGGCTTCCTTTGATCGCCCCGCCCTGATCCGTTGCAGTCGCAACGAAGGCGTTCTTCGGTAAATTGGAGTGGCTGTGTCCGGTCACCAGCACTTTGGTGCCCATCGGGATAACATTCGGGTCCACAGCGATCGTTCCTAGTTGCAACGGCTTACCGAAGTAGTCAACTGCTCCCCATTTGCCGTTTTCGCTGGCTGCGGAAGAATAAGCTGTTGCTTTTACTTCCACGGTTTTGGAGTAGGTGAAGCTTTTGCCCCAAGCCTCAACGGTCTTATCGGCAGAGGACACTTTCACGGCCGGCAGCAGTTTGGGGCTTTGGCTGTCCTTAGCGTTGGCGTTGGCAGATGCTGTTGACATCATGGCATGGGATTCGTTCCCAGGAATGACGATATCCAAGCCGCCGTAAATATTGTTCGCTTGAATGGATGGATTCGCACCGATCAGCTTGTTCATATCCACGCCATACCGCTTGGCGAGAAGGTAAAAAGTATCTCCCTCCTTCGCTTTATGTATTGAATCGGCATGTACAGGTACCGCTTGCAATGCTCCTGCTAACCCTACTGCAATAATTGCCGCCTTTAAGGCGCGTGCCATTTTATTATGCTTATTCATGATGTTCCTCCTTCTACTTTCGCCTGCGGAGTTAGTTGTCGGGTTCGGGACAAAAGGATAGGCTCCCGGCGCGTCTTCCGCGCTTCACCCCAAGAAAGCCGTGCTTCGTCTCATAATGACGGATACAGCTATTCGGAATATCGTCCCCCGCACCTGCTTTGGCAGGTTTTGGCCTAATCAATATATCACAATTTTGTAACCAATAGAGTAAGCAAATGTTTCCATGCTGCCTGAAATAGTGATCGACCGCGCTTTTTCTTCGATTCTTTGATGACAAATCTGCATCATTTTATTTTATTTAAATCATCTTATGAACAAAAAAAACCGCCGGAGTGTTCTCCAGCGGTTCATTCCAATGACTATATACGATTACAGCACTTTGCTGAGGAAATCCTGGGTGCGCTGGTTTTTTGGAGAACCGAATACTTCCTTCGGTGTTCCTTGCTCCATAATAATGCCCTGATCCATAAACAGAATCCGGTCACCCACTTCACGGGCAAAGCCCATCTCATGCGTGACGATGACCATCGTCATGCCTTTGTCGGCCAAGCTCTTCATGACGTCCAGCACCTCGCCGACCATCTCAGGATCGAGCGCGGAAGTTGGCTCATCAAACAGCATGACGTGCGGCTCCATAGCGAGCGCACGGGCGATTGCAATCCGTTGCTTTTGTCCGCCGGACAGTTGGGACGGATAAGCGTCCCGCTTGTCTTCCAGTCCGACCGTGCGCAGCAAGTCCATGGCCAAGGCTTCCGCTTTGTTCTTCTCGGTTTTTTTCACGCGGATCGGCGCCATTGTAATATTATCGATAACATTCTTATGCGGAAACAAATTGAACTGCTGGAATACCATACCCATTTTTTCCCGGGTTTTATTGATATTATGACGTTTAGTGGTAATGGATTCGCCTTCAAAAGTGATCTGTCCCTCGGTCGGTTCTTCGAGCAGGTTTAAGCAACGTAGAAAGGTACTCTTCCCGGAACCGCTAGGCCCGATGACAACAACGACCTCTCCCCTGGCAATTTCTAAATCAATGCCCTTCAAAATGTGAAGCTGACCAAACTTTTTATGCAAATTTTTAACGGTGATCACTGGCTTTCAACTTCCTTTCGAACAGACCCAAAATACGGGACAGTGTGAATGTTAGAATAAAGTACATGACCGCAACGATCAGATAAGGCGTCATTCCGTCGTACGTAATGCCTGTGACTGCACCGGACTGAAACATCAGCTCCGTAATTCCGATAAAAGACACGATCGAAGATTCTTTAATGATCGTAACAAACTCGTTCCCGATCGCCGGCAGCACCGACTTGATCGCTTGGGGAATGATAATGAAGCGCAGCGACATTCCGCGGGTCATTCCCAGGGAGCGCGCCGCCTCGCCTTGTCCGCGGTCAACGCCCTGAATCCCTGCCCTGAAGATTTCGGCTAGATAAGCCGAACTGTTGATCGAGAGCGTAATCGCACCGGACTGAAGCGGAGAGAAATTAATGCCGAACGCCGTCGAAAAACCGTAATGAATAATGAAGAGCTGAACCAACATCGGCGTACCGCGCAAAAATTCCACCCAAGCATGCCCGATAAACCGGACGATGCCCCATGGAGACATCCTTAGCAAGGTGACGATCAAACCCAATATAAATCCACAAAGCACTCCCAGCGCCGCGAGCAGCAACGTATACTGCAATCCGGTCAGAAAGTAACTCTTGTATTCCCAAAACATTGAAAAGAAATCCATGAATTCATCATTCCTCCTATTTTACTTCACTTTTGACAAAAAAACAGAAAATAGCGAATTGGCTTCGCTATTTTCTGCAGATCAGACGACGTGATTATTTTTCGGCAAGCGCGGTTGCTTCTGTCACGAATTTGTCGATCGAACCGTCCTTGATCAGACGATCCAGCGTCGCATTGACCTGATCAAGCATTTCTTTGCTGCCTTTCTTAACGCCGACCACATAACCTTCTTCTTCAGTAACAGGTTTAGCGTCCGTGATCGTGATACCTTCCACGTTTTTGACGAATGATTCGGCAACCGGTCCTTCGATAATTGCCACATCCACCCGATTCGATTTCAACTGCATAATGATATCGTTAATTTTCCCCAGCGAAGTCAGCTTGGCACCAGATACCGTCTTGGCAATATCCTCCTGAATGGAGCTTTTTTGTACGCCGATCTTCAGGCCTTCCAGAGATTCCATCGTTGCATATTTATCTTTATCGGCCGTGCGGGAGACAACCGCCTGCTCCGCTTTGTAATAAATCTGCGACATGTCGATTTGCTCCGCCCGCTCCGGTTTAGGACTAAGACCCGAAATAACCAGGTCCACGCGTCCGCTCTCAAGCTCATTCAGCAAGGAATCAAACAGCATATCCTTGACTACGAGCTCTGCGCCCAAATCCTTGGCGATCTCTTTGGCGATGTCGATGTCGAAACCGACGATTTCATCTTCTCCCGCGTCATTCTTGATATGGAACTCGTACGGAGGAAAGTCCGCGCTTACGCCGATCGTCAGCTTTTTGGCGGCTGCACCGCCTTGGCTAGTCTCTTGGTTCTCGACAGCGGGAGGATTGTTCCCCCCGTTGTTCTTATTTTGTCCGCATGCGGCAAGTACGCTTGTCACCATGAATAACGCTACAATTAAAATACCCCATTTTTTC
The DNA here is from genome assembly GCA_002439285.1 of Paenibacillaceae bacterium UBA6304. Lineage (GTDB taxonomy): Bacteria > Bacillota > Bacilli > Paenibacillales > Paenibacillaceae > Fontibacillus. Next base: position 7,177 of record DJTQ01000401.1, on the reverse strand, counting down.
ATATGTCTCTCTCCAGTCAGCATTTTTTTAATTAACCATCATTCGATTACTGCGCTAATTATAAATCAACCTGCATATATATGCAAAGATATTTTTGCTTTTTCATTATATTTTCACACTTTAGCAGGATTTATGAATTGGGAATGAATTTTTATTAAATTTTGTAATATTCGATTCTGACGAACTCTTCGTCAAATACAAACATACATGAGTAATGTGGGGGAATAATGGTTCATAACGTGTCTCAATTGGTTATTTATTAGCTGAAAACCTGCTCGGTTTTTTTAAACTGATTTACAAGTTACGTAAGGAGGTGGCCCCTGTGCTGCTAGAAGCGCTATATCATGTACCGCGGGATAAATGGGCCTATGCTTACGACACGGCAACGATACATTTGCGCGTCCGGACCAAACGGGACGATGTCGAGAATGTATATGCGATGACGGGCGATAAGTATGACTGGAACGGAACTTACCGGGAGATTCCAATGGAGAAAGCCGCGCATGACCGGATGTTTGACTACTGGGAAGTGGCTGTTAAGCCACAATTCAAACGTTTGTCTTACGCCTTTAAGCTGACTGCGGGAACAGAAACCGTATATATGATGGACACGGGCATTCAGCATGAAGGCCCTAATCCACCCGGAGAATTGTATGAATTTCCATATATTCATGACATCGATGTATTCAAGGTTCCGGAATGGGCAAAAAAAGCCGTATTCTATCAAATCATGCCGGAGCGGTTTGCGAACGGCGATCCAGGCAATGACCCGGAGAATACGAAAACGTGGGGGGAACAGCCGGACACAGACAACTTCTTTGGCGGCGATCTCCAAGGCGTTCTGGATCATCTGGACGATTTAATCGATCTCGGCATTAATGCGATTTATTTCACGCCGCTGTTTGTGTCCCCTTCCAACCACAAATACGATACCGTAGATTATAAACAAGTCGATCCTCATTTTGGAGATAATGACCTGTTGAAACAAGTCGTGGAAGCCTGCCATAGCCGCGGCATCCGCGTCGTGCTCGACGCCGTGTTCAATCACTGCGGCGAACAATTCCCTCCCTTCCAGGATGTACTTAAACATGGCAAGGAATCGAAATATGCCAACTGGTTCCATATCAATGAATTCCCGGCTCAAATCAAGAATGGGATTCCTACGTATGACACCTTTGGATTCTTCGGAAACATGCCCAAATTCAATACCGCAAATCCAGAGGTTAAAGAGTATTTGCTAGGCGTCGCGGAGTATTGGATCCGTGAAATCAAACTTGATGGGTGGCGGCTGGACGTGGCCAACGAAGTCGACCACCATTTCTGGCGGGACTTCCGTAAGGTGGTCAAGGAAGCCAACCCGGATGCCTACATTATCGGCGAGGTATGGAGCGATTCACTGAACTGGCTGCTTGGGGACCAGTTTGATTCTGTGATGAACTATCCTTTTGCCGATAAAGTACTTGAATTCTTCAACGGCGGCATGGACGGTTACAATTTCTCCAATGAGATGGGTTCTTTGATCATGCGTTATCCGCAGCAAACAAATGAAGTGGTATTCAATATGCTGTGCAGCCATGATACCCCCCGCCTGTTGACCCGAGTCGGCACCGATAAACGAAAGTTAAAGTTATGCGTGGTCTTCCTGTTCACTTATATCGGCACGCCATGCATTTTTTACGGTGATGAGGTAGGGATTACTGGAGACGGCGACCCGGACTGCCGGAAATGTATGGAATGGGATCCGAAGAAGCAGGATCGGGAGCTGTACGATTTTTATAAAATGATGATCGAGCTGCGCAGGCAGCATGGGGCTCTGCGGCATGGACGCTTCCGCTTCCTGCAGGCGAACCCGAATGACCCTTGCATCGTCTATGAACGCATGGATGACAACATGCATTTTACGATCTGGATGAACAATACGGAGGAATACCGGACCTTGTCCCATCCTATGGAAACCGAAGATTGGCGCGATGCGTTGTCCGAAGAGAGAGTCAAACCGAAGGACGGCATGATGCATATCGGCCTGGACCCGTTCGGCTTTCGGATTCTGTACCGCCAATTAAAATAGCCAGAAACAATCTTACACACATGACAATCCCCGGTACGAGGGCGGCCTCGCACCGGGGATTTTTGATTTTGCTTCATGTTATGCACTGCGCATACGATGGCGTAAACTTACTCCTTCGCCGAAATGCGCTTGTAAATATCGATATACCGCTCTGCTGAACTGTTCCAACTGTAATCCCCAGCAAAAGCATTCGCCACAATTTTTTTCCATTCTTTGGGCTGGCGGTAAAATGAAGTGCCTCTCCGCAAAGTATGCAGCAAATCATGGGCATTGTAGTCGCGGAAGCTGAAACCGTTCCCTTCTCCTGTATGCTCATTGTAAGCATGAACCGTATCATTCAATCCTCCGGTTTCCCGAACAACGGGGATACTACCGTAGCGAAGCGCCAGCAGTTGGCTGATTCCGCAAGGTTCGAAGCGCGACGGCATCAAGAATAGATCGCTCCCTGCATAGATTCTGCGGGATAGCCCGTCACTAAACTTGATTTGCACCGACAGCTTCTCCAGATGCCGGTAAGCCGCCTCCCTGAACCAATCTTCATATGCCCGATCCCCGGTGCCGAGCACCACAAACTGAACCTCGTCGAAATGCAACCATTCGTCCATAATCCGGGTGACCAATTCAAGACCCTTCGGTTCGACCAGCCGGGTAATCATGGCGACCAGCGGAACGTCCGGGACAACAGGAAGCCCTAGCTCTTGTTGAAGCGCAGCTTTATTCTCCCGTTTCTTGTTCAAACCGGTACGATAGCGTACTGCCAAATCCGGATCGGTCGACGGGTTATAAAGCTTCACATCGATCCCGTTGACGATTCCGGACAACCGGTCTCCCAGAGATCGGAGCAGACCATCCAATCCGTAGCCGTAATGCTCTGTCTGAATCTCCGAGGCATAGGTTGGGCTCACGGTCGTGACATGGTCGGCGAATACAAGGCCCGCCTTCATAAAGCTGACATTCCCGTTGTATTCCACCCCATCCGGCGTGAAGTACTTATGCGGCAAACTCAGCAAATCGCCAAGCACCTCATACGGGAATATCCCCTGGTAAAGCAAATTGTGAATCGTAAAGACGGTACGAATCCCTGCATATTCCGGGTTCCAGTGATAATGCTCTCGTAGCAGCAGCGGTATCATGGCGGTATGCCAATCATGACAGTGAAGCACATCCGGGAAAAAGTCGATGACCGGAAGGATCTCCAGCACGGCCCGGTTTAAATAAGCAAATCGCTCGCCGTCATCCCAATAGCCGTATACTCCGTCCCTGCCAAAATAATATTCGTTATCGATAAAATATACCGGAATCCCGTCCCAGACCAGGTATTCTATGCCTCCGTATTGTTGACGCCAGCCAACGGGAACAACGACTTCACCCAAATGCTGCAAAGTTTCGGTATAGGCTGCCGGAATATCCTTGTACTTCGGCAGTACCACGCGAACATCATGCCCTGCCTGCTTCAACGCTTTAGGTAAGGCTCCAATCACATCGGCGAGCCCGCCGGTCTTGATGAACGGGCCCGCTTCGGCGGCTGCAAACAAAATTTTCATTATTTTTTCCTCCCTTGCGGCGATGTTTTAGACTTTGCCGTCTTCGTTTCGGCGGCTGCAGATTTTGCGGATCTTTTCCAAATGGACATACTTAGCGGCGGCAGGTTTAACATCAGGCTGTCCTTCTGATTGTGCATGGCTATTTTCTGGCTCTTTACGCCCTTCCGGTTTACCTTGCCACTACCGCCGAATGCAAGACTCTCACTGCTGAATATTTCTTCGTACGTTCCTGCTTTAGGAATACCGAGGCGATAATTCATCCGTTCCACCGGCTGGAAATTGATTACGACAAGCAGCGTATCCTTCACCTTTTTGCCTTTACGGAGGAAGCCAATCACACTCTGACCGGCATCATCCGCATTGATCCACTGATAGCCTTCCAACGTATGATCCAACTCCCATAGAGCCGGCTCCTGTAGATACAAATGATTCAAGGCCGCCGTATATTCCTGCAATTTTCGGTGTGATTCATACTCCAGCAGGAACCAATCGAGCTGTCCCTGATCCCGCCATTCAATAAATTGGCCGAATTCTCCGCCCATGAAGAGCAACTTCTTACCGGGGGAAGTCATCTGGTAGCCAAGCAGCAGGCGTAATCCGGCGAATTTTTCATCGTAATTACCCGGCATTTTATCCAATAGTGACTTTTTGCCATGGACTACCTCGTCATGCGACAGCGGCAACGTGAAGTTCTCCGAATAAGCGTAGCAAATCGGAAAGGTCAGCAGATGGTGACGAGCCGGACGGTCCCAAAACGACGATTCCGTATATTTGAGCGTATCGTTCATCCACCCCATGTTCCACTTATAGTTAAAACCAAGCCCACCTTCATGAACCGGTGTCGTCACCATTGGCCAGGCGCTGGACTCTTCCGCCATCATTAATGTCTGAGGGTAATACTGGAATACGGCTTCGTTTAATAGCTGCAAAAAGGATACCGCCTCCAGATTTTCGATGCCGCCATGCTCGTTTCGTACGTACTGCCCCTCCGATTTCTCGAAATCCAAACGCAGCATACTGGTCACGGCATCGACTCTGAGACCGTCAAAATGAAACAGATCAAGCCAATATAAGGCATTCGAGATCAAAAAGGCGCGGACTTCCGGCTTGCCGAAATCAAAGCTGAGCGTCCCCCACCCCGGTTTTTCCGCTTTGGCCGGGTCGGCATATTCAAACAGCGGCGTACCGTCAAACCTCCGCAATCCATGGGCATCCTTGGTAAAATGACCGGGAACCCAGTCCAGGATCACTCCAATCCCCGCTTCATGGCAGCGATCGACGAAGTACATCAGATCCTTCGGGTCACCGTAGCGGCTGGTCGGGGCGAAATAGCCCGTGGCCTGATAACCCCAGGACAGATCATAAGGATGTTCGGTCAAGGGCATAATTTCGATATGCGTGTAGCCCATTCGTTCGACGTATGGAATAAGCAAATCGGCCATTTCACGATAAGTGTACAAGCTTCCGTCTTCCCGCTGTCTCCAGGTCCCGAAATGGAGTTCATAAATATTAAGCGGCCTTTGGTAAGGAGCACGTTTTCTCCGCCTCCACGCCGCATCTCCCCAACTATAACCATCCAGGGATTTCACCACGGAGGCCGTTGCAGGTCTAACTTCAGCGTAAAAAGCGTACGGATCAGCCTTTAAAAATTTGGTGCCGTCCGGGCCCGTAATTTCATACTTGTAAAAAATTCCTTCTTCCATTCCCGGAAAAAAGCGAGTCCAAATCCCTGAATCGGGTATCTTATATAATAAATCGTTCTCCCCGTTCCAGCCGTTCAGATCGGAGGCCAGGGAGACCTGGCGTGCGGCTGGCGCCCAGACCGTGAACCGGACCCCCGCCTCACCGCCTTCCATCGTGACATGGGCACCGAACGTCCGGTAGCTGCGGTACAGTGTTCCTTCATGGAATAAATAAATATCTGTATTGGATATGGCGCTCGTCTTTGGCAATTCTAACATTTTATCACCTGCTTTTATGTATAGTCCCACTTAAATATTTACCCAAAACTCCCCGAAACTGAACAGGAAAATTAAAAATGAAAAAATAAATGTAATATTTTCTTGGGATTTCCATAACTTTAGTTTCAACTACATTATATCTCGTTTATGTATGTACTACACAGACGAAACCTTACGGGAGGGAAACGAAATGAAAAAGAAAGACTGTATTGCTATGCTGTTGGCCGGTGGTGAGGGTAGACGATTGTCTCCGCTTACGTCCAAACTGGCAAAACCCGCCGTTCCTTTTGGCGGCCATTATCGGATTATCGATTTTCCTCTCAGCAATTGCGTGAATTCCGGAATCGATACAATCGGTGTACTTACACAATATGAAGCTGAGTCCTTGCATGAACATATCGGTGAAGGAGATGCCTGGAATCTTCCGCGGACGGCCCATAACGGAATTTCCTTGTTGCCTTCATACAACGCTGGGGTAGATGAATACGCAGGTACAGCCGATGCCATATTCAAGAATATTGACTTCGTGGACGGTCATGAACCTGAAAATGTATTAATTCTATCCGGAGACCATATCTACCATATGGATTATCGGGAAATGCTGAATTTCCATATTTCTTCGGATGCTTCCGCAACGATTTCCGTAATGCCGGTCCCTTGGGAAGAAGCGCACCGCTTCGGTGTCATGTCCACGGATGAGAACTACCAAATTACCGAGTTTGCGGAAAAACCTGCTGAACCAGCCAGCAATCTGGCCTCCATGGGCATTTATTTGTTTAAATGGGATTTCCTTAAACAGTATCTGCTGGAAGATGCCAATGACGCTAATTCAAGCCATGATTTTGGCAAAGATGTAATCCCGAAAATGTTGGCTGGGGAGAGACCGCTCCATGCCTTCGAATTCAAAGGCTACTGGCGTGATGTCGGCACGGTTCAAAGCCTGTGGGAAGCTCATATGGACCTACTCGCTAAAGACTCCGACTGGAAGCTGATGAACAAAGCATGGCCGATGTATACCCGGGATCAGTCACGCCTGAAAACAAAACCGATTAAAAACCGGAGCGTGCAGACGAAAAGCTCGATGATCCATGATTGCTGTGCACTTGAAGGCTATTCGGAACGTTCGGTCATCTTTGGAGGAACCGAGGTTGGACGTTATACGAAAATCAAGGAAAGCGTCATTATGCCGAACGCTCGGATCGGTCGTGGGGCCTTGATTGAACGGGCTATTATCGGAGAAGGAGCGATTATCCACGATGGTGCTGTGGTCAAAGGATCGGAAGGCGATATCGTCGTGGTAGGACCTTATGAGACCGTTCAGGCCAAACCGGTTACACGCCCTCAGCCTGCCCGCCTTCTCAAAGAAGTATACGACAAGACGGCTCGGCTCCGTGCCGAAGGTTTATCGTCCTAAAAACGACATAACTGTATGTTTATATATAAAAAAGGGTGTCGGTCAAGTTGTCTTGGCCGGCACCCTTTGTGCGCTGTTCGCTATAACTTATGGTAAAGCGTCTTGTTCATTTCATACAGAATATACTCCCTGCCGTTCAGCGCACCCATCCCTCGTGTCTCCATACCCAACTCGCGGTAATATGGATTGA
>DJTQ01000036.1 GCA_002439285.1 Paenibacillaceae bacterium UBA6304 | reverse complement strand
CTGAATTCAAGATTCGAAGTCGAACAAGCATTTGGAATCACAACGTGATCAAAAGCCGTCGGCTTTTCAGCACCGAGAAGGTTGGATGAAGGTTAGGGACTGAGTAGCGGAGTGTAGGAAAATCCTACATGAGCAACGGAGGTCCCGCCTGAATTCAAGATTCGAAGTCGAATCAACATCCCGAAATCACATCGTGATCAAAAGCCGATGCCGAAAATTTCCTTATGGGGCCCATGATATGATATAGTATGGATAGATAAAGACGAAATCAGCTGCGGATTGTCGCATGTCTGAAGAAGCGAGGTGTCATCATGGACTCCATGGATAAAACCGTCAAGTTTAACGTCACTGGGGATGAGCAGGAAGCGTCCTCGGAGGAAATCCTACTTGCGGTGTACGAGGCGCTCCAGGAGAAAGACTACAACCCGATTAACCAGATTGTAGGTTACTTGTTGTCCGGAGACCCGGCATATATTCCGCGCCACAATAATGCGAGAAGTATGGTTCGCAAGAAGGAGCGCGACGAACTGATTGAAGAGCTGGTCAGATATTATCTTGCCGGCCACCGTTAGGAGACAGCATGAAAATATTGGGTTTGGATTACGGGGACCGGCGAATCGGAGTGGCGGTTAGCGATGCCTTCGGCTGGACGGCCCAGGGACTGACGGTCATTGAACGCCGCCATGAAGGTAGCGAATTCGACCGAATCGCTGAACTGGTGTCGGAACATGGAGTGGAGGAAGTCGTTGTAGGGCTTCCAAAGAACATGAACGGTACCATCGGGCCCCGCGGTGAGATTTGTATGGCCTTTGCCGAGGAACTGAAGACAATACTTCAGATTCCCGTTCATTTATGGGATGAGCGTTTGACTACGGTATCCGCGCATAAGACTTTGATTGAAGCGGATGTCAGCCGTAAAAAGCGCAAAGGGGTCGTTGATAAAATGGCCGCAAGTTTGATTTTGCAAAATTATTTGGACTCTAAGAGTCAAAGGTGAGGGTGATCGCACATGTCTAAAGATCGTATCGGCAATGAAGAAGAACCGGAAATTATTTATATCCCCGACGACGAGGGCAATGAGGAAGAATTCGAAGTCATAATGAAATTCGAAGTCGACGGTTCGGACGCCAAGTATATGATGGTCGTTCCTTTGGATTCCGATGAAAATGAAGATGAAGAGAGCGAAGAAGTATACGCATTCCGTTACGAAGAAGACGGAGATGACCTGAAGCTTTACACTATTGATAGCGACGAAGAATGGGAAATCGTCGAGGAGACGTTTAATACGTTGATCGATGAGTTTGACGGGGAGGATGACCGTGACTGATTATTCTGCAGACAAGGTCGTCTGGACCTCGCGTGTTAGCGATGCTTTCGGTCCTGTAGTTGAATTACAGGATGATCAGGGCAAGGTATCTTACTACAACGTTGAGAAGGAATTCGATGTAGCAGGTGCTTCTTATGCCGTTCTTCGTCCGGAGGATGGTACTGAAGATGAGGAGCCGGAAATCCTTAAAATATTGACGGCTGCGGACGGATCTCTGGAGCTCATAACCATTGACGATGATGAAGAATGGGAAAATGTGTCTGAATTGTATGATGAATTGACCTTCCCAGAATAGACCGGGGAGGCTTACCTGTGGTAATATAGATCGGACTGAGAAGAGCGGGACAACCGCTCTTTTTGGATTGTTTAGAATTTTTAATTTACAGGGTTCCAACAAAGTAATCAGACTAGACAACATAGCATTAAGCCAATTTGGAGTTAGTTAAGGGGTTGAGCTGTTGAAGAAGGCGCTGAAATGGCTTGTTTCGATCATCCTAATTATCATGATCGCCGGGGCGGCCGGCGGATGGTACGTCTACAGCGGGATGCAGCCTGTGAAGGTTTCGGAACAGCCCGTAAAATTTACGATTGAGCCTGGAACTGGAAGTAACGGTATTGCCGGAATTCTGGAGGATCAAGGACTGATAAAGAATTCTTTTTTATTCCTTTCTTATTTGAAGTGGAAATCTGAGGGGAGCCATTTTCAAGCCGGTGTTTACGAACTCAATCCGGGCGTGACTTATGACGAGATCATTGCCAAGCTGAATAGCGGCGATGTAGTGAAAGCGGAGATGATTCGCTTTACGATTCCTGAAGGGTTCACCGTGGCACAAATGGCGGAGAAATTGGCGGAGCAGGGAATCGCAAATAAAGAGGTCTTTTTAGAACTGGCAAAGAAGGCGACGGGATTAGACAATGCGCTGCTCGCCGATGTTCCCGAAAGCGACCAGCTTACTTTCAGGCTGGAGGGCTACTTATTCCCTGAGACCTATGAACTGAAAAAAGAAAGCACGGAAACCGACATTATACAACGTATGTTTGAAGAAACAAGTAAACGGCTGGATGAAATTCCGGATTTCCGTGAGAAGTTGACCCAGCGGGGAATGAGCTTGAATGAACTCATGACCGTGGCTTCCTTAGTTGAGCGCGAGGTGGTTGCAGATTCCGAACGCAATCTCGTGGCCGGGGTGATCTATAATCGGTTGGCTGAAGGGATGAAGCTGGAAATTGACGCTACCGTGCAATATTTACTTGGTAAGCCGAAAGAGCGGCTGATGAATTCCGATTTGCGAAGCGTTGATAGCCCTTATAACACATACCTGTATGAAGGGCTCCCGCCAGGGCCTATAGCAGCGCCTAGTTTGAACTCGATTCAGGCGGCGCTTGAGCCGGAGGCTTCGGACTATCTTTTTTATGTGACAAAAAAGGACGGCAGCGGAGAGCACTTGTTTGCTAAGACGTATAAAGAACATTTAAAGAACATCAAGAAAAGCAAGGCTACGGCCAAATAACTGAGGTGGATATGATGGGTAACAAACCGGAACTGCTCGTTCCCGCAGGATCCTTGAAAGAGCTGGAGGTTTATATTGCTGCAGGCGCGGATGCGGTGTTGATCGGCGAGGCGGCATATGGCATGCGATTGCCGGGCGATTTTTCGTTAGTGGATATTGCTAAGGCTGCAACTTACGCTCATGAACATAAGGCCAAAATCTATGTAAGCATCACCAAGCTGCTTCATAACGAACAACTGGAGGAGCTACGGCATTATGTGACCGAGTTAGCGAAGACAGGCATCGACGGTATTCAATTTGGGGACCCCGCCGTACTTCAAACCGTCCGGGAAATCGCTCCGCAAATTCCGCTCCATTGGAACGCAGAGATGACTTCGACCAATTATTCTACAGCGAATTATTGGGGAACTAAAGGAGCAAGCCGTGTCGTGCTTGCCCGTGAATTAAATATGGACGAGATCACTGATATGCAGCCTATGCTCAAAATCGAATCCGAGGTACAGGTTCACGGGATGACAAATATTTATCATTCCAAGCGGCGCCTTGTCCTCAGCTATATGACACATCAAGGCCGGCCGGTAGATGGCGGAAGCCTGGACAAAGATCGCGGCCTATTTCTGATCGAAGCGGAACGTCCTGACGAAAAATATCCGATCTATGAAGATGCGAACGGGACCCATATTATGAGTTCGGATGACATCTGTATTTTGGAGGATCTCCACATGCTGATGGCGGCCGGAGTGGGCAGTTTCAAAATCGAGACCCTGCTCAAGCCGTTAAAGTATAATGAAACGGTCATTCGCACTTATCGCCAAGCGATTGATGCCTATTTCCAAGACCCGGAGAATTATGAATTTGACGATGCTTGGATCGAAAACATCCGCCGGGTTCAAGACCCTGAGCGGGAGCTTTCCTTCGGTTTCTTCTACAAGGAACAGGTGTATTAAATTGATTTTGATTTGTGCGGAGCGGGACGTTTGAATCTGGAGAAGCGATAGTGGTCGCCTTTGCCGCCGAATTGTTACCATGTCCGGTTTATCCAGTTCAAATAATTTGGCGGCAACAGCGATCGTAAGATCAAACGGCTTGTGCAGCATGCTTATATAAACAATCAAGAGGTGAACGAAGATGCAAACAGCGGAGAGACACATACCGAAATACACCGGAAAACGGAGCCGGCTGGACAAGCCTGAGTTGCTTGCTCCGGCGGGGAACCTCGAAAAACTGAAATTCGCGATTCATTACGGGGCCGATGCCGTGTATATCGGAGGACAAAAATACGGCCTTCGTTCCAATGCCGACAACTTCAGTTTCGAGGAAATGCGCGAAGGAGTCGAATTTGCCAAAAAGTATGGCGCCAAAGTATTCGTAGCAACTAATATTTATGCTCATAACGAGGATTTGGACGGAATTAAGGAATACCTGCAAAATTTATACGATGCAGGAATTTCAGCGGTTATTGTTGCCGATCCGATCATTGTCGATACCGCCCGCCGGGAGGTTCCGGGGTTAGAGGTCCATCTCAGTACCCAACAGTCGACGGTAAATTGGCAGGCCGTGAAGTTTTGGAAAGAGGAAGGTCTTCCACGGGTTGTCCTCGGCCGGGAGACGAGCCTTGAAGAGATTGAAGAGATCAAGCGGCATGTTGACGTTGAAATCGAAGCGTTCATTCATGGAGCTATGTGCTCTTCCTATTCCGGACGCTGCGTACTGTCCAACCATTTTACGGACCGCGATTCCAACCGGGGAGGCTGCTGCCAGTCCTGCCGCTGGAAGTACGATCTGTTCGAGGACAGCCGTCCCGAGGAATCCTGGATTTCGGAAGAAGAGGCTATGGGGGATCCGGTTCTGCAACAGTTCCAACTAGGCGTGAATCAATTGCCGTTGTTCGAGGAGCAGGATAACGCGTTTACTATGGGATCCAAAGACCTGTGTATGATCGGGCATGTCCCTGATTTGATCGATGTAGGCGTGGACAGTTTTAAAATAGAAGGCCGGATGAAATCGATTCATTATGTTGCCACAGTAGTCAATGTATATCGGCAAGCTATCGACTCCTACATGGCCGACCCGGATAACTATGTCTTGAAGCCGGAATGGATCGAAGAGATCAACAAAGCGGCAAATCGCCCTTTGAACACCGGATTCTTCTATGACACACCCGATCATGAAGACCATATTTACGAGCCGGAAGAAAAGGCGGCGCCTTATGACTTTGCCGGTCTCGTCATGGAATATGACGAAGCTACCGGAATGGCGATCATTCAACAGCGCAATCATTTCAAGCCGGGACAAGAAGTGGAGTTCTTCGGTCCGGGCGGCACCTTCTTTAAACAGACCGTCGGACAGATTTGGGACGAGCAAGGAAATGAATTGGACGCTGCGCGCCATCCGTTACAAAGAGTGAAATTTAAGGTGGATCAGCCGGTTTCTTACTTTGATATGATGCGTAAAAAGAAATAAGCAAGCCAGCCCGGAGAGTCCCTGACCAAGTCCAAAATGACTTGGCAGGGACTTTTTTATCTAAAGTGACATAGGCAGATTTCGTGTTCAATTTTTGAATTGACAATTATTCTCATATAGTAACGTTTGCACAAAAGGAACGCATAGGACGAAAGACCCTTTTTTAATGTTTCGTTAGTTTTATAGCCTAAAAGTTTAATTTCCTCTCTCAGAATGCCGATATTATAATGGAAGTCGTCATTTTCTGTCGTACAATGTAAGGAATTTGAATGTGCTTCAGGTAATAGTAGGCATGACCTTGAACCTAATTTGACAGATCTACGACTATTCTAAGCGGTGGGTGATTACATGGGTATGGTTCCGAAGAGGGAGAACCAGGAAGACAACAGCAAGGAATCGAAGAAAAAAGGCTTGGGTGCAAGTAAAGAAGGGAAAAAGAAATTAGTAACTGGAGGGTGGAAGGAAAGAACGCTATCTTCTATAGGAAATAAGCTTCCCAAACAAATGAATCCCAATAAATCGGTGGGTGTTCGTTTATTCTTAATCTTTTTTATAGCCATTATGTTTTTTGTTCTGGCGATTGGTATTATCTCGTACCAAATGGCTAAAGGAACTATTCAGAAAAATGCTGAAAGCGCAAACTTGCAAACAATTGTACAAACTTCACAAAAATTGGATATTGTATTTGAAAAATACGAAGAAAATCTACAACAGATGTTCTTGGATAATGAGATGCAGGATGCAATTATGGAAGCTTCACTGCCTAACATCTCGGATTATGACCGCTTTACAGTGACCAACAAAATGAGAACGCGGTTAAATGGGTTAACCTTTTCTACGAAAGGGATTCTGGCCGTCTACATGATTTCCCCGGACAAGATTGTAGATGACATTACTTCAGGAAGCGCGAACTATACATTCGCCGAATCGATGCGCACGGAACCTTGGTTTGATGAACTATCCAAAAACACCAAAGTGATGTGGATGAATGTTCCGGAAGAGAAAAGTTCAGGCTCCTCCGTATTCCGGCTTGTAAGATCCGTACAAAGTGTAAGCAGCATGAGGCGGTTCATTCTCGTAGCGGACATTAATTTAGAAGTGCTGAATGAATACTTGAAGGAAGTTAATCTTGGACAAGGCTCCGAAATTCAAATGTTGACTTCGGATCATGTTGTAGTCAGTTCCTCTGTAAGCGGCGACGAAGGCAAGCCGACGGGGATTGATATGACTAAAGCAGAAGACGCAACAGACAGTATTTTCACTAAAAACTCGCAGGGTAAATCGGTACTTGCGGTATATAATACACAGGCGAAGACTGGATGGAAGTTGGTAGGTACAGTCGCCACAGCGGAACTGATCAAAGATGCTAATGGTATTTTGTTGACTACATATATCTCTGCAGCCGTAGTTGCCCTGATCACGATTCTTATTGCAATGTGGATGGTTAGAATGATTGCGCATCCATTGGGCAATTTGAGAAACCTCATGGAAGAGGGCGCAAGAGGTAATCTGAATGTACGTATGGAGACAAAATCCAAGGATGAAATCGGTCAGTTGACCAGTAGCTTTAACCTTATGATGGAGCATATTACGGAGCTTGTAAAGCAAACGAACCATTCCGCTAAGGATGTGCTCGATACGGCTTCGGAATTGACGCAAGCATCGAATAAGACGGCGCTCTCCGCCAAGGAAATTGCGATTGCTACAGAGGAAATTGCCAACGGAGCCACTAGCCTGGCAAACGAAGCTGAACGCGGCAACATGCTAACCGAGAATATTTCCCGGCAAATGGAACGGGTTATCCATGCGAATAAAGAGATGGAAGACTCCGCCCATGAAGTTGAGAAGTCGAGTCAATTGGGTACTGAATACTTGAATGGACTATTGGATAAAACGAATACAACCGTTGAAATGGTCAATGCTTTGACCGATAAGGTGGATTCGTTGAAAGAAAGTACTTCTTCGGTAATGAAAGTACTGGATGTTATGCAGACCATCACGCAGCAGACCAATATTCTATCTCTGAACGCTACGATTGAAGCAGCCCGCGCGGGAGCAGCGGGACGCGGGTTCATGGTTGTCGCTGATGAGATCCGGCAGTTAGCGGATCAGTCGCGTCAATCGATTACGATGGTTGGCCAAAT
>DJTQ01000399.1 GCA_002439285.1 Paenibacillaceae bacterium UBA6304 | reverse complement strand
CCAATTTCTTTGTTAACGTGTTTTATATGCGGCTCAAGCCACGACTGGCTTTTGCATTGGCGCATTCCTTCTTTGGTTAGTTGAACATAAAGACGGATCGGCCTCTTAATTTCGTTGGAATGAGCCAACCATTCATCCAATTTCATCGGAACGGGGATGGTTTTGCCGCTTTGTCGCAGCGAGTGAATTCGGTCGACCCGAAATACCCGCGTACTCTCCCGTTCCGGATTGAAGGCAGGCATATACCAAAAACCGTTATAGGCATATACACCGAGGGGAGCGACCTCCCTAGAGGTGCTGCCGGATTTGGACGCATACTCGATATGGAGCGCCTGATTTTGCAGGGCCGCTTCAATAATTTCCAGCAGAAAGGGGGAGGCCACGCTTCGTTTTAAATTCCAGAAGGATAACACTTCATCCAAACGGTTTATTTTAGTTTTCAAATCATCCGGGAGACTGGCATACAATTTGCCGGAAGCGGAAGCGATATTGATCTCGAAAGGCAGTGATTTATAATATTTAAGCGATTGAAAGGCGAAGAAAATGGCAAGAGCTTCATCTTCCTCGAACGCAATGGGAGGAAGAATCCGGTTGTTCAATACCCGGTAACCTCCGTTTCGTCCCGGCTCGGTAAATAACGGAACGCCCATTTCACTGATTTCGAGCAAATAACGATGCGCGGTTCGTAGTGAGATGCCGAATTCATCCGCTACATTTTGCGCGGTAAAATTACGCGCTGCATTTACATACATGATCAAATCGAATAACACTTTGGATTTGGACATTGGAGGACTCCTTTTTTATTGCTATATCATGCCAAGTATTGTCATGTTATTACGATATATTGTTTTTATATCAGAAACAAGAGGAGGGAGCCCTAATGTCTATGGAACCCATTAAAGTGATTGGAGCCAGAGAAAACAACCTGAAAAACGTCACAATAAGCATTCCTAAGAATAAAATCACGGTATTTACCGGCGTATCCGGCTCCGGAAAGTCGTCTTTAATCTTTGATACTATCGCCGCGGAGTCGCAACGGCAGCTCAATGAAACGTTCACTAGTTTCGTGCGGAATCGTCTGCCTCATTATGGACAACCCGATGTAGACGCCATGGAGCATTTGTCCGTTGCGATCGTCGTGGATCAAAAACGCATCGGCGGCAATGCCCGATCCACCGTCGGTACAGTGACGGATATTTATTCGCTGCTAAGACTTTTATTCTCCCGGATCGGGCAACCGTTCGTTGGCTATTCTGACATGTTTTCCTTTAACAACCTTCAGGGGATGTGCCCAAAATGCGAAGGGTTGGGGACGGCAGTAACCATCAACTTGGATCGTCTGATCGATAAAGATAAATCGTTGAATGAGGGGGCAATCATGTTCCCGACCTTTCAGCCCGGGGGTTATCGCTGGAAGCGTTATGTTACTACAGGACTTTTTGATAACGACAAGAAGCTGAAAGATTATTCCGAGGAAGAGTGGGACACGCTGCTGTACAAATCGGGATTCAAGCCTGCGGGCCCGTCTTCGGAATGGCCGCCTACCGCCATTTATGAAGGGGTCATTCCACGGATCGAAAAGGGATTTCTGGCCAAGGATTCCAAGCAAGCGCAGCAGAACGAGGAACAACTGAATTATATTGTGGAGAAGGGGATTTGCCCGGAATGTAAAGGAGCGAGATTAAACAAAAATGTTCTTTCCTGCAAAATCAACGACCGTAATATCTCGGAATACTCCGCGATGCAGGTCAGTGAATTGTCTGTTGAATTGCGCAAGGTTACGGCTCCGTCAGCCAAAACTATAGTGGAAGCATTGATCAAAAAGCTGGACAGTCTCGTTTCGATCGGACTGGGTTACTTGAGTTTAAACCGCGAGACTTCTACTCTGTCGGGAGGGGAGTCCCAACGAATCAAAATGGTCCGTCATCTCGGAAGCAGTTTAACCGGTCTTACTTATATTTTTGACGAGCCGAGCATCGGGCTGCATCCTAGGGATGTTGACCGGCTAAATAAGATGTTGCGGCAGTTATGCAACAAAGGAAACAGCGTTTTGGTGGTGGAACACGATCCGGATGTCATCGCTATCGCCGACCATATCGTGGATATGGGGCCGGAAGCAGGGATTAGAGGCGGTGAAGTTGTATTCGAGGGAGGCTTCAGTGGACTTAAGGCTGCGAGCACTTTAACCGGACGATATTTGCGGCGTCAGCCCAAGCTGAAGAAGAGCATTAGGAAACCGGAAGAGGTGCTACGCATCCAGCACGCTTCCGTACACAACCTCAAGGATGTCAGTGTCTCGATTCCAACCGGCGTTATGACCGTGGTCACCGGGGTGGCCGGTTCAGGCAAAAGTACGCTGATTAACAAGGTGTTGCTCCAACGATATCCGGATGCTATCTCCATCGATCAGAGTGAGCTCAAAGGCTCTAAACGTTCCAACCTCGCAACTTACACTGGGGCACTGGATCAAATCCGGGGCATGTTGGCAGACGCCAACCAGGTTAGCGCTTCGCTGTTCAGTTTTAATTCCGCTGGAGCGTGTCCGGCCTGCAAAGGGCTTGGCACGATCACGATCGATCTGGCTTTTATGGACCCCGTAGTGAGCATTTGCGAAGCATGCCAGGGACGCAGATTTACCGACGAAGTGCTCGGGTATACGCTGCATGACAAAAATATTAACGATATATTGAATATGAGCGTGGACGCAGCTACAGATTTTTTTCATGGCCAAAGCGAAATTACGAGCATCTTCGGCGGTCTGTCAGAAGTCGGTCTAGGCTATGTTACGCTGGGACAGCCGCTTCATACTCTATCGGGGGGCGAGCGGCAGCGCGTGCGGTTAGCTATGGAACTCCACAGCAAGCAAAGCGGGATTTATGTGCTTGACGAACCGACAACCGGACTCCATTTGCGAGATGTGGAGCGCTTGATCGACATCTTAAACCAATTAGTGGACAGAGGCAGTACCGTCATCGTAATCGAACATCATCTTGAAGTGATGACACAGGCAGATTGGATCATCGATATGGGTCCGGGTGCAGGATTTGAGGGCGGTAACATCATCTTTGAAGGATCTCCTCAAGATCTCTTAAAGGATCAGAAATCGATAACCGGCGTTTATCTGAACAACTATTTATGTTCACCCAATTTCGCATGAAGGTGGATCCGATCAAAACTCAATAAGGTTCATCAAAATAGAAGCTCACTCCATTTACGATGGAGTGAGCTATTTGTGTTAGATGAATAAATTAATGCCGGATTGATCCGCTTTTCCTAAATAGTAACCGCCCCCGCCGATTTTAACGCCATCGATCAACTCTTCTTGCTTGATGCCCATGACGTCCATCGACATTTGACAAGCAACGAGCTCGACACCTTGGTCGATTGCGGATTGCATCAGCTCCTCCAGTGAGGCGATATTGCCGTTCTTCATGACGCCGCGGATCATTTTTGCGCCCATGCCCATCATGTTCATTTTGGACAGGGACAGCTTGCGGCTGCCGCGCGGCATCATGGCGCCGAACATTTTGCCGATTGTAGTTTTCGGAACATTAACCTTCTCCGATTTGCGGATGACGTTCAGGCCCCAGAAGGTAAAGAACATCGTTACCTTTTTCCCGCTGGCCGCCGCCCCGTTGGCAATGATGAAAGAAGCGATGGCTTTGTCCAAATCGCCGCTGAAGACGACCATGGAAGTGCCTTCCGACGACGAGGCAGATGCCTGGACTGGGCTGGAGGACACGAAAGAATCGTGGGTATCAAGCTTCCCTACTTTGCACAGGTAGGCCTCGATCATTCCATCGGTATTCTTGTTGACTTGGATCAGCTCATTTTTAGACATAGATGCCCATGCTTGGACATCTTCATAAAACCCCGGGTCCGAGGCGGTTACCCGCAGAATTTGACCGTCCTGAAGCTGGTCCATCTTCTGCTTCACTTGAATCAAAGGGCCAGGACAGCAAAGTCCGCAGGCGTCCAGTTCGGCATCGGCCCGTAGCTCCCGGTCAGGAAGGCGCCGAAGCTCAGCAGCCGCTGCGATTTCCTTGATTGCTTCGCCAGCAGGGGCGGGGGCATCTAAGCTCATCTTTTCACCTTGAGTTAAGCCGTTTTTTTGGCCTGGTTGATATTGAGCCATCAGATACGTCTTATATCCGCCTGTCAGATTGCGAACGCGGAATCCTCTTTGCTGCAAGATCCTTGAAGCGGTGTACCCGCGAAGTCCGACCTGGCAATAAACCCAAATCTCCTTCGAAGGATCCAGCTCGGAGAGTCGGCCCCGCAGGTCATCGACAGGAATATTCAAAGAATTCGGAATATGGCCGTTGGCATGCTCGATTTCCGAGCGGACGTCCACCAGCAGGGTAGAAGCTTCATTCCGGGTCTCCAATTCTTTTGGCACAAAGACGGCGGTTCGCCCGGTCAAAACGTTCTCGGCCGTGTAACCGGCCATATTGACCGGATCTTTAGCGGACGAGTATGGCGGGGCATAGGCTAGCTCCAACTCCGAAAGATCGCTTACGGTACCGCGGAACCGGATGGTCGTGGCGATATCGTCGATCCGCTTATCAACGCCGTCATGTCCAACCGCTTGGGCACCGAGTACAATCCCTTCATCATTGAACAGCAACTTGAGCGTCAAAGGAGTTGCTCCCGGATAATAGGCAGCATGAGAATTCGGATGCACGTAGGTCACGTGATAGGGCATGCCTAGACGCTGCAGTGTTTTTTCGTTATTGCCTGTCGCCGCACCGGTTAGCCCAAATACTTTAATGATGGACGTTCCCTGGCTGCCTTTGAAGGTAGTCTCCAGACCGCATACATTATCCGCTGCAATCCGCCCTTGCTTGTTGGCAGGCCCCGCGAGCGGAATGGCCGTTTTGGTGCCGTTGACATAATCCGTAACCTCAATGGCATCGCCTGCGGCATAAATCCCGCTCAAGCTGGTCTCCAGCCGATCGTTGACGATAATATGGCCTTTGGGCCCCAGTTCAATCCCGCTATCACGTAAAAATCCGGTATCCGGAGATACCCCGATCGCAAGGATCACCATTTCTGCGCTTAAGGCCACGCCGCCTGCGGTCCGTACCTCAATGAGTTCGCCTTTCTCCTCAAAGCTTTGAACGCTTTGCGAAAGAAACAGGTTTACGCCATGCTCCTCCATTTCCTTGGCCAGCGAATTAGCCAGCTCCGCATCAAAGGGAGCCAAAATTTGCGGGCCGCCTTCAATCAACGATACCTCCAGGCCGATCTCTTTCAGATTTTCCGCCATTTCCACGCCGATAAATCCGCCTCCGATGACGATGGCTGAAGAAATGTTGTCCTTGACCACCCGTTCTTTGATTCGGTCCGTATCCGGGATGTTGCGCAAAGAGTGAATTTTGGAGCTTTCAATTCCTGGTAAATTAGGGCGAATCGGTTTGGCCCCGGGCGATAAAATCACCGCATCATAGGTTTCCTCGTATTCGCCGCGCGTCTTGCTGCGTACGGTAACCGTTTTATTCACAGGGTTAATTCCAATTACTTCGCTCTCGATCCGAATATCGATATTAAACCGTTTATACATGGCTTCCGGTGTCTGTACCAGCAGTTTCGAACGATCTTTGATCGAGTCTCCGATATAATAGGGAAGACCGCAGTTGGCGAATGAAATGTACGAATCCCGTTCGAACATAATAATCTGCGCTTCCTCATCGAGACGGCGCAAACGGGCCGCCGCGGATGCTCCGCCGGCAACGCCGCCGACAATGATAACCTTTTTACTCATGATGATCCCCCTCTAGTAGAATGCCGATTAACTTTTTGATACGTCCATCGGCGATATGATATTTGACTTCAAGTCCGCTTCGTTCGGTTTCCACGATGCCCATAGAGCGCAGCTTCTGCAAATGTTGGGACACGGTCGATTGCGGCAAATTCAAACACTCCTGCATATAGGAGACATTGCAATCCTTTTTTTCAAGCAGGCCTTTAACGATACATAACCGGACCGGATGGGCCAATGCCTTCAGGATCTCGGCGGCTTCCTCGTAGGATTTAAAATTGTTATCCAAGTGAATCACCTCAACTCAAGAATGTTATCGTAATATCCGTATATCGCAATATTACGATATATAGATTCAGTTGTCAATTTGACATTAGATAATAGTCCCCTTACTATACCCCTTAGGGTATGAATAACAAATGAAATCGTTGTACTTATGGAGGGAAAAGATTGCACAACTATCAGCTGGGTCCTTTTTTATTGAACGGCTCTCTTATTATGAATTTGTTGTTTGGATTAGGCGGATGGATGGCACTTAAACTTTGGGAGCGGAGGGGTTCAGAGAGATCGGAAATCCGAACTATAGCGGAATTGTTGTTCAATGGTTTTTTGATATGGCTCCTGTGCTGGAAATTCAGTTATTTGTTCCTCCACCTTTCAGAAGCGATTTCCGCGCCTTTATCCCTGTTGTATTTTGACGGAGGTGAAGCCGGAGGTTGGGTCGCCGGATTAGCTGCGGGGTTGTATGTTTGGTACAGCTCGCGGAAAAAGAAGCTGGTCTTCTCCAGTGTAGTGTACGGCTTTTCCGTTTATTTCCTCGGCGGGTGGTTTGTGTCCAGAATTACGGAACTGCTTCTCCGCG
>DJTQ01000400.1 GCA_002439285.1 Paenibacillaceae bacterium UBA6304 | reverse complement strand
TTGTTCGTAATGGCATTCTTCACGTATTCAACGGTCGCTCCACGCCAAGTGCGGAGTTCAACGCGCTCCGTGTTGTAATTATAAACCCGGCGGAGCGTAGCCTGAATTTTCGCAATCAGCACCTCAAAGTGAAAAGGCTTCTGGATAAAGTCGTCCGCACCTAGCTGCATAGACATCACCATATCGGTCGGATGATCCCGGGAAGACAGAAAAATGATCGGGACATTGGAATGCGAACGAATCATTCGGCACCAATGAAAACCGTCGAACTTCGGCAGTTGTATATCAATGATCACCAGGTCAGGCCGTACATCGGTAAACTCCTCGGCGACCTTACTAAAGTCTTGGACCCCATACACATCATAGGACCATTGCGAGAGCCGTTCTTTTATCTCATGAAATAAGGTTATATCATCTTCAATAAGCATGATCTTAAACAACGATGTCACCACTCTTTATTTATTTCGGTAGTTCATTACAAGTAAGTTTAAAGTAAAATTGCCGAATTTGCCATTAAGGATAGGCATTAGATTCAAAGGGCTGGTAACAATACTGTATGTATGAATCAAATCGTTAGGAGAGATGATATGGGAATTCTAAGTGGAAATCCTAAAGATGAGCCGATGCATTATGGAGAGATCTTCAGTGTATGGGAAGCATCCATGATGGCCAAAGGCATGGTGTCATGTTACGAGGCATATTTGAATCACGCCGGCGACAAAGATCTAAAAAAAATTCTCGAGGACCTGATCCAACAATCGAAGCTCGAAATTAAGGAATGCGATAAATTGCTTACCGATAACGGAATCCTTCCAGCCCCCGGGCTTCCGGAACGCCCTCCGGTTAAGCTTGAAGATATTCCCCCAGGTGCGAGATTCGCAGACATGGAGATCGCCGCAAAAATAGCCGCCGACACTGCAATGGGACTTGTCGCTTGCAGTAAAATCATGGGAATGTGCATCAGAGAAGATATAGGTGCTTTATTTGCCAAGTATCATCTTACGAAGACGGCTTTTGGAGTTCGGATATTGGAGATGAACAAAGAAAAGGGATGGCTTGTCCCTCCTCCTTTGCAAGTGAAACGGCCTGAAGAGCAATAGAATGTTAAATTGGGGGTGTCCCAAAAGTCAACATAGTTGGCTAAGGACACCCCCTTTCTCCTGATCATACTTATTTCACTTTCACCATATCTTTCTCTTCTCTAGGCTCACCATACCCCTATATGAATATTAACTGGAAAACCTACAGTTAATTTGCTCCCAACGTTCACTCCGATCGGTCCGGGCGGTGCATGCATGAATCAAAGATTTATTTTCTCTCATTCAACCACTTATTCCCGTCTGAACGATCCATTTTCTTTTCTTTTCTCCGGAGGCCTTTCACGGTAGAAAGCGTTGTTCCTTCCGGCAACGGAATAAAGTGGCTTTTAGAGATTCCGATCCGCTGTGACGTATAAATGCCGGAATGACCAGAGAAAAGGTAGCTTACGATACAAGCAATAAACAGGTACACAGCCGCGTCCGAACCGAAGAGCTCCATCCCCATCAAAAAGCAAGCGATCGGCGTATTGGTTGCACCGCAAAACACGGCGATAAAGCCGAGCCCTGCCAAAAAGGGGGCGTAGAGATGAAGAAATCCGGATAGTGCATTGCCCAGCGTAGCCCCGATAGCAAATAAAGGCGTTACTTCGCCTCCCTGAAACCCCGCTCCCAGCGTTAGCGAAGTGAAGATCAGCTTGAACAGAAAGGCAAAAGGCGACACTAATTCCGTAAATGAGTCTTGGATTAGCGGAATACCCAACCCAAGATAATCGCGGTTACCCACCGCGTATACAAGGACGATAATGATAACTCCCCCGGCAGCGCTTTTTAGAACAGGGTTTCTAAAAATCCGGGTATATGCTTTCTTCAAGAAATGAGTTAATTCACTAAATAATATACTTGTGAGTCCGAACAGGACGGATGCAAAGACAACCTTAAGGACTACCATCCAATCCATGGCAGGTGTAATCCCCATGGAATAATGAATGTGGGAGACGCCCCAGAACGAGGAAGTGACGAGATTCCCGACAAAGCTGGCTACAAAGGCGGGAATTAACGCCTCATGGCTGATTAAGCCGATCGCCAGCACCTCCAGCCCAAACACGGTCCCCGCCAGAGGAGTCCCGAATATCGAACCGAAACCGCCGCTGATTCCGCAAATCAGCAGGATTCTCCGATCAACAGGTCCAACGCGCAGCAGTTTCCCGAACCATTCGGCCAGGCTGCCGCCCATTTGCACGGCCGTTCCTTCCCGGCCAGCCGATCCGCCGAACAAATGAGTAACGAGCGTGCCGAATAGAACCAGCGGCGCCATGCGAAGCGGAATTGACTCCTGGCCATCGGAAATCTGCTCTAGAATCAGATTGTTGCCTTTGGAACTGTTCTTCCCAAATTTCCAATACAGATAACTCACCAAAGCTCCGCCAACCGGCAGCAGGAACAATAGCCAAGGGTGATCTAATCGCAAATTCGTCACAGCATCAAGACTTTTCAAAAAGAGCGCAGATGCCGTACCGGTAAGAACCCCCACGCCGCTTCCGAGAATCATCCATTTGAGCAGGGTACCTGTCAGTGCCAGCAATGTCCACTTTTCAGACCATTTGGCCCAGGCTTGTCTAAAATCTCTCATCTCTTTCTCTCTTCCTCTCCACTTGTAATGGAGTAAAAAAATAGACTCCTACCAGGGAAGAAACGCCATTTCTCTGGTAGGAGTCATCAGCCTCTCGGCGGTTATGGCGAACTCCATCGCCTATAATGAATATCTGCATTTTAATATAGCCTGACAAATCAGTCAACTTCATTTCGTACTATTCCCGGTTATCTAAATATTGCTTCTTTAATAGGGAGAACAACGCGGCATCGACGAACTGACCCTTCTCATAAAAACATTCCTTCAGATAGCCCTCTTCATGGAAACCCGTTTTCTCAAGCAGATAGCGGGACCGTATATTATCCGGATCAATATAGGCTTCAATCCGGTTTAAACCGAGATCTTCGAAGCCAAAGCGCATGATTTCCTGCAGCACCTCGGTCATGACGCCCTGCCGCCAATAGGAAGGATTCAACTCATATCCGATCTCCGCTTTATAATGCTCCTTCGCCCAATTATGATAACCGCAAGTTCCGATAACCTTATTATCGGGCTTGACCGTAATGGCCCACCGAAACCCCTTTTTCTCCATGTACCGGCTGTTCCATGATTGAATGAGGTCCTCCGCCTGCCGAAGCTCCACAAAGCTGTCCAAATCATAATACTTGGTTACTTCATCATTAGAAAAATAGTGAAACAAATCGCCGGCATCCGCGGAGGTCAGCTTACGTAAGATAAATCTTTCCGTCTCCAATTGAGGGAACAGCTGCATGGCGTTCGGTCCTTTCGTACTGAATTAGTACTCTATATTATAGGCGAAAGGCCGGAGCAGAGAAAGGATTTTCTAGTGGATTACGATTCGGACACAACAGTGAACCGTTGATTGAGATGTCTCGGATGCTCGATTTCATCCACCACAGCTACAGCAAAGTCCTCGTAACTGACATAACTTTGGCCCTTGGAATTGATCAGCAATTGGTCCATTCCGGTTTGATACGATCCCGTACGTTTTCCAAGCGCAAAATTTGCCGAAGGACTCATGAATGTCCAGTTCATGCCTTCGGTTTGAAGCAAGATGTCCAGATTCTTGCCTTGATTCGAAGCTGTCGGCAGAAATAAGGCTGGGAAATCCGGCGTATCCATGACACGGACGGTCTTTGCTTCATCCACGTACAGGCTCCCCGCTCCACCCACTACGATCAGGCGGGTACCCGCCACTCTCTTCAAGGCTTCAATCAGAACATTTCCGGCATCGACATGCAGCTGTTCCTGGCCGAACGGGGCGCCAAACGCATTCACTACAACGTCAAACGCCTTCAAATCGTCAGCCTTCAACTCAAAAAT
The DNA here is from genome assembly GCA_002439285.1 of Paenibacillaceae bacterium UBA6304. Classification (GTDB taxonomy): domain Bacteria; phylum Bacillota; class Bacilli; order Paenibacillales; family Paenibacillaceae; genus Fontibacillus. The sequence continues at coordinate 6,338 of DJTQ01000400.1, read as the reverse complement.
ATCTTTCTCCACGATGGGAACATTATTGTCGTTCAGCTTGGAGGCATCGCGTACAATGGCAGTCACTTCATGTCCCCGATCCAATGCTTCCTTTAATATTTTACTCCCTGCTTTGCCTGCTGCTCCGATGATTGCGATTTTTGCCATGATTATTCCCCCTTCTCCTTCTTGCTTACTACAATCCTCATCCCGATCCCGAAGGGATCACTCAATGAGATGGCATTCCCGTTGGCATTGCGTTCAAATACCAGGCCCTCAGCAGCAATCCGCTGTTCAACCTCCTGCAAGGCGTGAAGATCGGGAACCGTAATCGTAAAATAGCGTAGGCCTACAGCATCCTCCGGGGTAGGCGGAGCACCGGCACCGGCCCATACGTTGAGGCCGATATGATGATGATAGCCGCCCGCAGAGATGAATAATGCAGAACTTCCGTAACGAAGAATGACATCGAATCCAAGTACATCGCAATAAAAATGCTTAGCTGCTTGTAAGTCCCCGACATGGAAATGCACATGTCCGATTTTGGTCTGCGGAGGTAAGCCGTTCCACTCTGCGCCTTCCGAAATCGACAGCAGGCCGTCGATATCCACCGGATCGGTAGTCATCACAATTTCGCCTTGACCGTTTCTTTGCCAAGTATCGCGCGGACGATCCGCATACACCTCAATCCCGTTGCCGTCGGGATCATTTAGATATAGCGCTTCACTGACCAAATGATCGCCTTGACCCAAAGAAATCTTGTGATGAGCCATATTGCGCAGTGCAGCCCCGAGACTGAGACGATCTGGTACCAAGATAGCAAAATGATAGAGCCCTGACACGGAACGCTCAGGGATCCGCCGGAATTGGTTATTCTCCTCCAAAATCAGGATAGCTCGGAATCCGTCGACTGTAAGCTCAGCGACGTTGTCAACGCGCTTTAGAATCCGGAAGCCGATGACTTCTTGATAAAATCGAAGCGAAACTTCCATATTGGTAATCTTCAAACGCACAGCGCCGATCTCCGTCTCCGGATGAATAGATGTAGGCACGGCCTCATCCTCCTTATTTTCATATAAATTTAGATAACAACAAATTATAATCAACTCATGTAACTAAATCGGTTACACTTCACACTGTAACTAGTATAGTTACAGTGGCAGTTCCTGTCAACCAGAATTGTTTTCGATTACGCTCTAAATAAAAAATGCCCCAAAAAGGGGCATTTTAACGGATTTAATTCAATTATTTACAGGTGGTGGCTTCCGTATCCATATCCGCATCCTGAATGGATTTCACAATGTCCTGAAGCGTTACCCGCTCCAAGGTAAGTTCCAAGGCCGCCTGGGCCGAAGAAAAAATCGGTTCGATGGATATTTGAATATTACGGCCGACCGGACATTTCGGATTAGGCTTATCATGAATTGAAAACAACGCATCCTCTTCCACAACTTGAACCGCGCGATAAATATCCAGCAGAGTAATTTCCGATACCGGCCGCAGAAGCTTCGTTCCAGCAACGCCGGACCGGACCTTGACCATTCCCGCCTTATTCAGCATGCCCATAATCCGGCGGATGACCACCGGGTTTGTATTTACGCTGTCTGCGATAAACTCTGAGGTATTGACCCCTTCTTTGTTCAGTTCAAGCAGGGACAAGACATGAATGGCAACAGAAAAACGCGAGCTGATTGTCATGGCTATCCCCCTTTTTCTCACTGTAACAATAATAGTTACACAAAAGGTGAAATGTCAACGACAATTCCCTCATTAGTTCCGCTGAATCTCTTCTTATCGTTCGAACAGATTTCCTAGCCCTCCGAGCAGGCTGCCCTCGTCTTTGCCTCCGGTGCGCGCTGCGGAGAGTACGCGATCCGCCAAGCGACTGAACGGAAGGGATTGTACCCAGACCTTGCCCGGACCGCGGAGAGTAGTGAAAAACAGTCCTTCTCCGCCGAACAACGCGGATTTCACGCCCTTGACCAGCTCAATGTTATAATCGACCGATGCCGTCATGGCCACAAGGCAGCCCGTATCCAGGCGAAGCACTTCTCCTGGCGCCAGATCACGTTCAATGACCAACCCGCCGGAATGTACGAAAGCAAGACCATCGCCTTCGATCTTTTGCATGATGAATCCCTCACCGCCGAAGAACCCGGTCCCTAGCCGGCGCTGGAACTCGATGCCTACCGACACGCCCTTGGCTGCGCACAGAAAGGAATCCTTCTGGCAAATGATTTTCCCTCCCAGCATTTGGAGATCGAGCGGAATTATTTTTCCCGGATAAGGGGAAGCGAAGGTTACACTTTGTCGTCCATAACCGGCATTCGTGAATACGGTCATAAACAGTCCTTCACCGGTAATCAGGCGTTTCCCGGCTCCCATCAGTTTGCCCATCAATCCGCCGCCCTGATTGCTTCCGTCTCCGAAGATCGTCTCCATTCGGATATCCGGATCCATCATCATAAAGCTACCCGCTTCCGCCACAACACTCTCGCTTTGATCTAGCGCAATCTCAACGCATTGCATTTCCTCACCGATAATTCGATAATCGATTTCATGAGCATTCATTCGTTCAGCCTCCTCTATGATTTAACCTTTTTATTTATGTAAAATATATGTGTTTAAAGCCGATCTAGCATAATTAGCATGTGTTCTAACATTTGAGGCAAATCCGACGTAACCTCTTCCCCGAACCTTCTATGAAATTGAACAACGATTTCATCCAAGGGAAGTATATTACTATCACCGTAAACCGATGTGACCTTTTGGGTCTGACTGACATGATTCCCCCAAATTTCGGCGGTCAGTCTTTCGATATCGGGACATTCAGTGTCCGGATCCTTCAACCGTTTGTAAAAGACAGGCTGCATTTGGCAGCCGAGCGTAACAGAGTCCAGTTCCAGAATTTCTCCGGCCAAATCCTCCGTATCCGCCCACAGCCGAAGCTCTGCCCAAGTCTCCGGGTTGCCCGGCAAGCAGAACTGAATGGCATAATACCGAGACATGGAAGACAACTCGACCCGGTCACTCCGTCCAATAATCTGAAGCTGACCATTCAAGTCCAAATCATAGACAGCGCCTTCAAGAACGACTTTTAGATTATCGAATACCGTAGGATCGAACATGCCGATACTTCCCTCCTTAGTTTTATGTTTCTTCGATTTCTCCAAGTCTGCGCTCACCTTATTATACACGGTTCGGATGCGTGAGAAAAATAGATTGACCCTAACACTAATGTCAGGGTTTATAATTGCATTACAAAACGGTAGCAGCTACAGAAGGCAGGTGAAGCACCCTTATGAAAATCGGCGAATTGTCCAAAGCAACCGGAGCAAGTATCCGATCCTTACGTTACTATGAGCAGCAAGGGCTGATTACTTCAAGGAGAATGGACAACGGTTACCGGGATTATAACAGTTTAACGGTCGACCAGGTCAAGACCATACAATTTTATCTTCAGCTAGGACTGACGACAGAACAAATCTCAGGCTTCCTAAACTGCGTCATGACCAGCAAAGAGGCGTTTTGCGAACAAATTATGCCCGTCTACCGCACCAAACTTAAGGAAATTGAAGAACAGATCGCTCTGCTGTCTTCGATCAAGTCAAACTTGGAAGAACGAATTACCCACCTGCTAGAAGAAAATCCAAAATTGAAGGGAGAAATAAAGAATGAGTATTAAAAGATTGTCCACACCGGTTGAATTTCAACAGGAGCTTCGGCACCAAGGGGTTACGTTGGTAGATTTCGATGCCCCGTGGTGCCCGCCTTGCAAGGTGCTCGGCCCCATTCTGGAGCAGTTGCATGAAGACTATAACGGAGATGTCAACCTGATCAAGGTAAACTGCGATGAATCGCCAGAACTGGCCTCCACCTATGGCATCATGTCAATGCCGACCGTCATCTTTTTTCATGATGGGGAGCCCGTAGAGAAGCTGATCGGATTAAGACCCAGAGAGGCTTATGACAGAATCATTGAGAAATATCGTGTTATTTAACAAACAAATGGCAGCCTCTTTGAAGGCTGCCATTAATATTTACACCTTAAATCTTTCAACCAAAGACTGCAATTCCTCAGCCATTTCAGACAAATTTTCGGAAGAAGCCGTCATCTCCTCCATATAACCTAGCTGCTCTTCCGACGTCGCTGAGACTTCCTCCGTTCCTGCCGCCAAGTTCTCAGCCGTGCTGCGGATCAACGACATACTCTCGACAATCCGGCATGCGCCTTCCGCCAAGAAATCCGTCGCTTGAGAAATCTTCTGAACCTGTGTGGCCGTCTCCAGTACACCAACGCGGAAATTATTAAAAGCATCTCCCGCAGTCTGTACCGTATTAATTCCGGAAGCCACCTCTTTTGCGGCTATATCCATAGATAGCACCGCATCTTTTGTTTCCGCCTGCGTCGATTCCACTAGCGCAGCAATCATTTGCGCAGAGCTGGCCGTTTGGTCCGCCAGTTTACGGATCTCTTCGGCTACGACCAGAAATCCCCGTCCCTCTTCTCCTGCCCTCGCCGCCTCAATCGATGCATTCAAGGACAGCAGATTCGTCTGAACGGAAATCTCTTTGATCACGCTCACGATTTGACCGATTTCTTCAGATCGTCCTTCCAGGTTGCCGATCACATTAGAAAGAGTATCAAACTTGGATTGGATCGAATTCATCTGCATGACGACCGAACTCATGGTTTGTCCGCCTTCATCTGCTTGTTGGCTAGCCCGCAATGAAGCTTCATTGACCTCATGGACATACACGGCCATCTGCTGCATATGGCCGGACATCTCTTCAATCGTTGACGATGTAGTCTCCACGATCCGAAGAGAATGATCTGTACCGGCAGCAATCTCTTGCATGGTAGTAGCAATTTGTTCGGTACCTTGTCCGGTTTGTTCGGCTCCCAATGCAAGCTCTCCCGAAGCTGCCGAGACCTGGCAGGCATGTAGTTCAATCTGGGTGATCAGACTGCGCAAATGATCGCTCATTTCATCAAATGAGGACGCTAATTCTCCAATTTCATCTTGCCGGGATAATGCCATCGGTTCTCGGGTTAAATCGCCGCTTGCAACCCTTCTGGCGGATGCTGCCAAAGCTTTAACCGGATTGGAGATATGGAGACCCAAATAAATCGCGATCGTTAATCCTAACAGGATAGCGAATATACCGATCCAGAGCACGGTGGCTTGCAGGCTGTTCACTTTATGGCTTGTGGCCATACTCTGGCTTTCCAGCGTCTCTTGCTGGTATTGAAGCAGTTCCTGGACCTTTTGATCGAACCGGCTGACGATTTCTCTTCCCTTTACTGCTACCGCTGTAGTGTACTCATCCGTTTTATTTGCATCCTTAAACTGAAACATCTGCTTCGAAAATTGATCATATTCCACTTCAATTTGATCGAGTTCTCTCAGCAGCTTTTCGGGGACTTCAGCCAACCCCTTTTTCTCAAGTTTGTTGAAGTAAATAGCGTATTTCTCATTGGCTTGATTATATTCATCCAGCGCACGCTTATCGCCGACAATCAAATACCCTCGCATGCTGGTTATCTTTTGTTTAACGGCTCCTTGTAAGTCCTCTACCCAAATCATTTCTTGAACTTGATCGTCGATCAAACGGGAATATGTACGGTCCGCAGAAGAGAGCTCCGCATATCCAATTCCAACAGAAGTCATTAATAAGAGCAAAATTACGGTAAATCCCAAGAGCATTTTTTTTCTGACTGTCCAGATCATGTTGTTTCCCTCCGATGTAAATACGACAAATAATAAAATAAACATGACCAGTGTATCTTATTTAGATCTTCAAATGGAATGCGTATAATCATAACAATTTTAAATATTCTATGTATTTCACAAAATTGAAACACCCACCATTACGGTGGGTGTCTTCTAAGGTTAAGGTTTCAGAATAACCTTGATACAGTTTTCTTCCTTATCATTAAATATTTTGAAAGCATGCTCACCCTGATCCAGCGGTAAACGATGCGTAATGATATCGGTCGGATCAAACTTACCGGTCCGAATCTGCTCATACAGTTCAGGAATTAAATGGATCACCGGGGCCTGCCCTGTTCTAATATTAATATTCCGCTCGAACAGATCACCGAACGGAAACAGATTGTATTTCAGACCATACACGCCAGTAACCTGAATAGTTCCTCCCTTGCGAACCACCTTGGAAGCCAGGTTGAATGCACTAAGCGAACCGCCTTGCAGCATGAGTGCGGTTTCTACCTTTTCGGCGACAGACTTCTTGGCGTCCAGCCCCACGCAGTCGATGACAACGTCGGCTCCGCCTCGCGTGATTTCCTTCAGGTGCTCTTCAAGATGATCTACCTTTTCAAAATAGATCGGAAGAGC